>DATFMW010000001.1:0-4709 GCA_035266765.1 Gaiellaceae bacterium
GCTCCGGCACGGCAAGCGGATCGCCGGTCGCGTCCACGTCGACGCGGGCGCGCGGCGCGCGATCGTCGGCGGCGGCGCGAGCCTGCTCGCCGTGGGTGTCGTCTCGACGGAGGGCGGCTTCCGCGCCGGCGACGGCGTCGAGCTCGTCGGCCCGGACGGCGAGCCGTTCGCCCGCGGCATCGCCTCGGTGGACGCGTCCGAGCTGGCCGGCCGTCCAGCCGGTCTCGAAGCGCTCCACCGCGACCGCCTCGTCCTTCTCTGACACGCCTGTCCACCGCAAGGTGCCTGGCACCTTCCTGACGAAAGCGTCACGACCCGCGCAACCATGCGGTGCAGGTGTCACGAGAGCATCACGACGCCACCTCCCGGTGCCAGGCACCTTCGTCACGAACGCATCACGCGGCGGCGGGGACGGCTACCGGACAACGTCCTGACGGTGCGGCCGTTTCGCCTGCAAGATGTGCGTCATGCAGTTCCGCCGGGTCGACGCGCTGCCCCCGTACGCGTTCGCCGAGGTCGAGCGCCTCAAGCTCGAGCTGCGCCGCGCCGGCGAGGACGTGATCGACCTCGGCTTCGGCAACCCCGACGTGCCGCCGCCCGAGGTCGCGGTCGAGAAGCTCCGCGAGGCGGCGCTCCTCGCCCGCAACCACCGCTACTCGTCGAGCCGCGGCCTGCCGCGCCTGCGTGAGGCGGTGTGCGACCTCTACCGCGACCGGTTCGGCGTCGAGCTCGACCCGGAGACCGAGGCGACCATGACCCTCGGCGCGAAGGAAGGGCTCGTCCACCTGCTCTGGGTGCTGCTCGGCCCCGGCGACGTCTGCCTCGTGCCGAGCCCGAGCTACCCGATCCACCTGTTCGCACCCGGCTTCGCCGGCGCCGCCGTCGGGCGGGTCCCGGTCGGCCCCGGCGTCGACTTCCTCGCCGGCGTCGAGGAGGCCTGGCTCGCCTCGCAGCCGCGGCCGCGCGTCCTGATCTGCTCGTTCCCGCACAATCCGACCACGGCGTGCGCCGACCTCGAGTCGATGCAGCGGCTCGTCGACTTCGCGCGCGAGCGCGAGCTTGTGCTCGTCCACGACTTCGCCTACGCCGACCTCGCGTTCGACGGCTACCGGCCGCCGTCGATCTTCGAGGCCGAGGGCGCCCGAGAGGTTGCGGTCGAGCTGTACTCGCTCACGAAGGGCTTCTCGCTCGCCGGCTGGCGGACGGCGTTCGTCCTCGGCCGCGCCGACATCGTCGGGGCGCTCGCTCGGCTGAAGTCGTACCTCGACTACGGCAGCTTCCAGCCGCTCCAGATCGCCGCGACCGTGGCGCTCCGCGAGGCGCGAGAGCGGCCCGCCGAGGTGGCGGCCGTCTACGAAGGCAGGCGGAACGCCCTCTGCGACGGGCTCGCCCGCATCGGCTGGGACGTACCGCGGCCCGCCGCGACGATGTTCGTCTGGGCGCGGATCCCGGGCGAAGAACGGTCGCAGGACTTCGCCGTCCGTCTCCTGCGCGAGGCGCACGTCGCCGTCAGCCCCGGCTCGGGCTTCGGCGAGGACGGCGAGGGTCACGTCCGCTTCGCGCTCGTCGAGAACGAGCAGCGGATCCGCCAGGCGGTGCGCGGGATCCGCGCCGTCCTCCCGTAGCTCACGCCGCCGGCACGAGCGTCTCTCCCCGCACCGCGTAGCGGCCCCGGCTCACGGTCTGGATCGCCGGCGACTGGCTGAGGTAGAGCGTCACCGACGTTGGGTTCAGCCCGGCCCGCTCGGCGAGACGTGCTGCGCGCGAGAGCCGCACCACCGGGCCCGCCTGGCGGACGAGCGCCACCAGCTCCTGCTCGAGCGGCGAGAGGTACCGGGCCGGGTCGAGCGGGACCGCAGCCGCGAGCGTGTCCGTCGCAGAGTCGAGGTCGAGCCAGTCGAGCGAAGCGCAGAATGCGCGCAGGATCTCGCGCGGCAGGCGGACAGGCCGGGTCGTCCGCTGCAGCCCGTCCTCGACATCGGCGAGCCGGAGCACGGGCGAGACGGCCAGCATCTTGCGCAACCGCCGCTCGGGCGTCGTCCACTGGCCACGCAGCGTCAGCCAGCGGTGACCGGCGTCGAGCCAGACCACCTCGCGGCGGAGCCCGAGCAGCCGCCGGAGCTCCTCCACCGGCCCGTTGGAGCCGACGAGCACGGCAGAGATCTCGCCGAGATCTGCGGCCCCGGAGCGCCGGGTGAGCTGCCGCGCCGCCGTGATCGCCACGTCGGTGAGCTCGGCGTCGTCGGGGCTCAGCAGCATGTCGTCGACGAGCCGGACACGTGGCTCCAGCCCGACCAGCTCGGCTGCCCGCAGGGCGCCGTACGGGTCGAACGGGCCTTCGGTGAGCCCGGCGGCGGCGAGGCGTGTCGCCACCTCGCTACGGCGCGCCGGAGCGACTGCCGCGATCGCGTCGAGCGCACGCTGGGTGACCGTTAGCAACGGGCACCAGCGGGCGAATCGGCGTCGGGCGAGCTCCTCGAGCTGCCGCACCCGCTCGCGCGTATATCCCTCGGTCGCCGCGGCGGCGGCGAGCGTCGTCCCCCCGTTTCCGTCCCAGCCGAGCCGTGCCGAGAGCGCACGCGCCTGTCGCGGAGCAAAGCCTGTCGCCCGCAGCAGCTCCGCGAGCTCGCTTTCGAGTGTGGTCATGGCGGATCACCGTCCTTTCGAGAAGCCCGTGCGTTCGGGGAGGTGCCGGGCGCTCGGCAGGAAGGACGGCTTCGTCGCCGTGCGCTCGCACGCTAGCGGTGTCGACGGGGCCGAGGCAACTACGTGCGCATCGCTGCTTGCGCATCGGCTGAAGTCGCGGCTACCGTGTGGACGCCGGTCGCACCGAAGCGGGCGGCGCAGGCGCAGATGCCTTCAGGAGCGAGTCGCTCCTGGGGGCTTTTTTGTTGGTCCGGAGAGGAGGACGCTATGCGGGACGACCTGGAAGCTGCCGGCCGGGACGGGCCGCTGCGCGTGCTCGTGGCCGAGGACGAGACGATCGTCCGGCTCGACCTGCGCGGCCTGCTGGAGCGGCACGGGCTGCAGGTCTGCGGCGAGGCGCGCGACGGCGAGGAGGCGGTGCGGCTCGCGCGCGAGCTCGACCCCGGCGTGGCGCTGCTCGACCTGCGCATGCCCGTCCTCGACGGGATCGAGGCGGCCCGGCGGATGACGGCCGAGCGGCCCCTGCCGATCGTGATGCTGACCGCCTATTCCGACCGCTCCTACGTCGAGAAGGCGATCGACGCGGGCGTCTTCACGTACCTCGTGAAGCCGTTCCGCGAGTCGGACGTCGTGCCCGCGCTTCGCACCGCGGTCGTCCGCCACGGCGAGCTCCTGCGCGCACGGCGGGCGATCGGCGCGAAGCCGGTGCGCCCGGTCGTGATCGGGCTGCGCTCGCCCAGCGGCGCCGACTGGCCGCCGCTGCGGGTCGGCCGCAAGGACGACGGCTCGCTCGAGGTGGACGTCCTGTGAGCCCGCTCGCGTTCCTGAGGAGGCGAGGGGCGTGAGGGTGCTGGTCGCGGAGGACGAGACGCTGATCCGGCTCGACGTGTGCGGGATGCTCGAGGCGGCCGGGCACACGGTCTGCGCGGAGGCGCGCGACGGGGCCGAGGCGGTCGAGCTGGCGCGCTCGCTGGAGCCCGACCTCGCGGTGCTCGACGTGAAGATGCCGCACCTGGACGGGATCGAGGCGGCTCGGCGCATCCTCGAGGAGCGGCCGGTGCCGATCGTGATCGTGAGCGCGTTCTCGGAGCGGGTGCTCGTCGAGCGGGCGGCCGAGGCGGGCGTCTTCGGGTACCTCGCGAAGCCGTTCCGCGAGGATCGCCTGCTGCCGGCGATCGCGACCGCGCGGGCGCGCTTCGAGGAGCTCGTGGCCGTGCGCAGCGAGGTCGAGTCGCTCGCCGAGGCGCTCGCGGTTCGGAAGGCGATCGAGCGGGCGAAGGGGATCCTGATGGAGAAGGAAGGGC
This sequence comes from Gaiellaceae bacterium, assembly GCA_035266765.1. Classification (GTDB taxonomy): domain Bacteria; phylum Actinomycetota; class Thermoleophilia; order Gaiellales; family Gaiellaceae; genus Palsa-739. The sequence continues at coordinate 3,951 of DATFMW010000001.1, forward strand.
TCACCGAGGCGCAGGCGTTCGCGCGGCTGCGCTCCGCGAGCCAGGTCTCGGGACGGCCGATGCGCGTGCTCGCGGAGGCGGTGATCGCCACCTTCTCGACCGCACTTGCGTAATATGCGGCTCTTCGCGTAATATGCGCAAGTGCATTCGGGGCACCCTCTCAGCGCAGCGATCCTCGGCTCGTCCGGTTATGCGGGTCAGGAGGTTCTCGACCGCCTGCTCCGCCATCCGGGGCTCGAGGTCGTCGCGCTCGGCTCGAACTCGCTCGCCGGGAGCCCCGCCGGGGCGCTCGACGTTCGCCTGAACGGGTCGCTGCCGGCGTTCGTCTCCAACGAGGAGGCGCTCGCCGCCGGCGCCGACGTCGTCTTCGCGTGCCTGCCGAACGAACCGGCCGCGCTGCTCGACCCCCCGGCCGGCACCGTCGTCGTCGACCTCTCGGGCGCGCACCGGCTCGCCGATCCCGCGCTCTACCCGGCCTGGTACGGCTTCGAGCACCCGAAGCCGGCCTCGCTCACGGCCTGGAGCTACGCCGTGCCGGAGCTGACGCCGCCCACCGGGCCGCTCGTCTCCAACCCCGGCTGCTACGCGACGGCGGCGATCCTCGCGCTCGCGCCGCTCGCGGACGTCGTCGACCCGGCGAGCGTCGTCGTCGACGCGAAGTCCGGTGTCTCCGGCGCGGGCCGCGAGCTGAAGGCGAGCTCGCACGCCGGCTTCGTGCTCGAGAACCTCTCGCCGTACAAGGTCGGCAGCCACCAGCAC
>DATFMW010000002.1:0-4680 GCA_035266765.1 Gaiellaceae bacterium
TGCCGTCGCGGTTGTTCTCGCCGTTGGCCTCGTTGTGCTTGGCGTCGTAGGAGACGAGGTCACGCAGCGTGAAGCCGTCGTGAGCGGTGATGAAGTTGATCGACGCGAACGGGTCGCGCCCGCCGTCTCCGTAGAGATCGCTCGAGCCGGTGAACCGCCGCGCGAACTCGCCGACGTTGCCGAGCCCGCGCCAGAAGTCGCGGACGCTGTCGCGATACATGCCGTTCCACTCCGCCCAGAGGACGGGGAAGTTGCCGACCTGGTAGCCGCCCGGCCCGACGTCCCACGGCTCGGCGATCAGCTTCACCTGCGAGAGCACGGGGTCCTGGTGGATCGTGTCGAAGAACGTCGAGAGCCGGTCGACGTCGTAGAGCTCGCGCGCGAGCGCCGCGGCGAGGTCGAAGCGGAACCCGTCCACGTGGCACTCGGTGACGAAGTAGCGGAGCGAGTCCATGATCAGCCGCAGCACCGACGGCTGCATCGGGTTGAGCGAGTTGCCCGTACCCGTGAAGTCCATGTAGTGCCGCAGGTCGCCGGGCACGAGCCGGTAGTAGCTCGCGTTGTCGACGCCCCGGAACGAGAGCATCGGGCCGAGGTGGTTGCCCTCGGCGGTGTGGTTGTAGACGACGTCGAGGATCACCTCGATCCCGGCCCGGTGGAGCGCCTTGACCATGCCCTTGAACTCGCGCACCTGCTCGCCGCGCGTGCCGGTCGCGGCGTAGAGCGCGTGCGGCGCGAGGTAGCCGATCGACGCGTAGCCCCAGTAGTTCGTGAGACCGAGCTCGTGGAGGAAGTCCTCGTCGGCGATGTGGTGGATCGGCAGCAGCTCGACAGCCGTGACGCCGAGCTCGCGCAGATAGCGGAGCGCCGGTTCGGAGGCAAGCCCCGCGTAGGTGCCACGCAGCTCGTCGTGCACCTCGGGGTGCTGCTTCGTGAAGCCCTTCACGTGCACCTCGTAGATGACGGTGTCGTGCCAGGCCGTGTCCGGCGGCGCGTCGTCCTCCCACTCGAAGGACGGGTCGATCACGACCGACTTCGGGATCGCCTCGGCGTCGTCCTCGTCGTCGGCCTCGAGGTCGGCGTCCGGATACGGGCCGGGCACGTATGGGAGCGTGTTGCCACGTTCCCAGAGCACCGGCCCCTCGATCGCCTTCGCGTACGGGTCGATCAGCAGCTTGTGCGGGTTGAAGCGGTGGCCCCGGTCGGGCGCGTACGGGCCGTGGACGCGGTAGCCGTAGCGCTGCCCCGGGCCGACTCCGGGGAGGTAGGCGTGGAAGACGTGGGCGGTCACGTCGGCCAGCCCGACGCGGGTCTCGCGGTCGTCGTCGTCGAAGAGGCAGAGCTCGACGCGTTCCGCGTTCTCGGAGAAGAGCGCGAAGTTCGTCCCGGCGCCGTCCCAGGTGGCACCGAGCGGGAAGGGCTTGCCCGGCCAGACGTCCATCAGCAAGAGAGCTTGCCCGACGACGGGCCGGTCAGGCGGCGTACGTCTTTGTCCCGAGCTGGGACGAGTCGGCGTCGGCGAGCGGCAGGTGCTCCTCCTCGGGGTGCGTGGCGCGGCGCTCGAGGAACCACGCGACCATCCGCGCGATGCCGTCCTCGAGCGGCGCCTGCGGCTCGTAGCCGAGCAGCGTGCGTGCCTTCTCGAGATGGGCGACGTAGTGGGTTACCTCGCCGAGCAGCGACGGCGCGATCGTCGCCCGCGGCTCGACGCCGAGCTCAGCCGCGATCAGGTTCGCCGCGTGGACGAGCGTGTTCCCCTGCCCGTAGGCGAGGTTGACGGTCTCGTTGACGACGCGGCCCGCGACGAGTGCCTCGACGCCGCGTGCGATCCCGTCGACGCAGTCGTCGACGTACGTGAAGTCGAGCGTCTTCTCCTCGCCGCCGTAGATCGTGATCGGCTCGCCGCGGCGCAGCCGGTGCGTGAAGAGCGGCAGCACGCGCACCATCCGGTGCAGGTCGTTGTCGTAGCGGCCGTAGACGTTCGAGAAGCGGAAGACGAGGTACGGCAGCCCGTAGCAGCGGGCGTACGAGTAGACGAACGCCTCGCCGGCGATCTTCGAGGCGGAGTACGTCGACTCCGTGAACGCAAAGTCGGCGCTCGCCTCGACGTACTCGTCGAAGCGGTGCACGTCGCCGTAGACCTCGCGGCTTGACGCGTAGACGATCGGCAGGCTCCGCTGACGCGCGTACTCGAGCACGTTGAACGTGATGATCGCGTTCTCGAGCGCCCGCTTCGGATGGAGGACGAGCTCGTGCACCTTCGCGTGCGCCGCAAGGTGGACGACGCAGTCGGCGGCGGGGAAGTCGAGCTCGGCGTGCTGCATCGACAGGTCCTGGAGCAGGTACGGGAACGCGTCCGTCCAGGTGTTCGGCCGCTTGTCGACGCCGAAGACGTCGTGCCCGTCGGCGAGCAGCCGGAGCGAGAGGTTCGTGCCGATCTGGCCGGAGGATCCCGTGACGAGAACGCGCACCGGGCAATCGTAGGCGAACCTCCGGTTCGCCTACGACGAGCAGGAACTGCGCGTGCCGGAGAGCGCGGTCTCCGGCACGCTCCGTGCTGTTTCGGTTGTCGATGCTCTGGACGAGGGGCCTGCCCCGGCGCGGCCGGTCGTGGCTCCGCCAGGACCGGCCGCTGGTTCGGCCTCCGGCTAAGCCTGCTGCGCGAGACTTAGCCTGCGGCCTTTGCGGCTTCGTGCCTCGACGCGGTTCAGGCCTCGGGCTAACGCAGCCGCAGGCGCGTTAGGACGAGGCGAACCAGCGGGTGCGCCCGGCCGGAGGCCGCGCGCGACCGCGCCGGAGCAGGCATCCCGTCCACACCAGCCGACCAGCAACCTGCACGGAGCGAGCGGGAGACCGCGCTCTCCCGCTCGCGGAGTTCCTGTTCCCCGCGCGGGAACCGCAGGTTCCCGCGCGCTACCGCCCGGCGGCGTAGCCCTGCATGCCGCGCGGGTTCGCGCCGGCCTTGAGGACGCCGTCGGGCTCCTGGGCGACGGCGCTGACGCGGCCGAGCGTCCACGGGCCTGCCACCTCGACCTCGTGGCCGCGGGCGCGCAGGCCCGCGATCGTCTCCTCGCCGACGCGCTCCTCGACGGCCACGTGCAGCGGGCGCGTCTCGCGCGGGTAGAAGCTCGACGGGAACGCCTCGGTGTGGTGGCACGGGGCGTCGATCGCGGCCTGGAGGTCCATGCCGAAGTGGACGTGGGCGAGGAAGACCTGGAGCGTCCACTGGTCCTGCTGGTCGCCGCCCGGGGTGCCGAAGGCGATGTACGGCCGGCCGTCGCGGGCCGCGAGGCTCGGCGTCAGCGTCGTGCGCGGCCGCTTGCCCGGCTCGAGCGAATTCGGCAGGCCGTCCTCGAGCCAGAACATCTGCGCGCGGGTGCCGAGACAGAAGCCGAGCTCGGGGATCACGGGCGCACCCCAGAGCCAGCCGCCGCTCGGCGTCGCCGCGACCATGTTTCCCCAGCGGTCGACGACGTCGAGGTGGACGGTGTCGCCCCTGGGGACGCCGGAGGCGGACCCGGTCTCCCGGCCGGGCGTCGGCGGCTTTGCCGCCGGCGCTTCCAGCCGGGTCGGCTCGCCCACGCCCGGCGCGAGCGGTGCGTCCCCCACCGGCCCGGCGAGCCGCGGCTCGCGCCCGTCGGGGCCGCCCGGCCGAAGCTCCGCGGAGGCAGACTCGCCGACGAGCGCCCGCCGCTCGTCGGCGTACGCCCGCGAGAGGAGCGTCTCCATCGGCACGTCGACGAACTCGGGGTCGCCGTACCAGGCCTCGCGGTCGGCGAACGCGAGCTTTGCGCACTCGGTGACCGTGTGGACGTACTCGGCGCTCGCATGCCCCATCGTGGCGAGGTCGAAGCCCTCGAGCAGGCGAAGCTGCTGCAGGAAGACCGGCGCCTGGCTCCACGGGCCGGCCTTGTAGACCGTGTGGCCGTGGTAGTCGACCGCGAACGGGCGCTCCCAGGCCGGACGCCAGTCGGCCAGGTCGTCCGCGGTGAGAAGGCCGGAATGCCGTTCGCCGGAGCTGTCGAGAAATGCCTGCTCCTGGAAGCGGACGATCGCCTCGGCGACGAAGCCTCGGTACCAGAGGTCGGAGGCAACCTCGATCTGTGTCTCGCGGTCGTCCGAGGCGGCCTCCGCCTCCTCGAGAATCCGCCGGTACGTCGCGGCGAGCGTCCGGTTGTGGTGCAGCGCCCCGATCTCGGGAATCGGCAGATAGACCTCGGCGGAGGTCGTCCAGTCGTCGCGGAAGAGCTGCTCGACGTTGCGGATCGCAGAGACGATCCGCTCCAGCATCGGATACCCGTCCTCGGCGTAGGAGATCGCGAAGCGGAGCACGTCGCGGAGATGGAGCGTCCCGTGCTCGCGCAGCATCGCGAGCCAGCCGCCGAACGCGCCGGGCACGACCGCCGAGAGCGGCCCGGTGCCGGGCACGAGCCCGAGTCCGAGCTCGTCGCGATAGTGGGCGATCGTCGCGGCGCGCGGTGCCGGCCCCTGCGCAGAGAGAACGATCGGCTCCTCGAGACCGGCCGGCCAGAGAAGCGCAGGCAGGTCGCCGCCGGGGCCGTTCAGGTGCGGCTCGACGACCTGGAGCGTGAGCCCCGTCGCAACGGCCGCGTCGAACGCGTTGCCGCCCTGCTCGAGGACGGCCATCCCCGCCGCCGAGGCGAGCCAGTGCGTCGAGGC
>DATFMW010000003.1:0-3354 GCA_035266765.1 Gaiellaceae bacterium
CAGTCGTACGCGACGTCGAGTCGCTGCTGCGGAGCGCCGTATCCGAGGACATCGTGCTCGTGCTCGAGCTCGACGACGACGCGTCCTCGGTGGTCGCCGATCCGACCCAGATCGAGCAGGTGCTCGTCAACCTCGTCGTCAACTCGCGCGACGCGATGCCCGAGGGAGGGACGATCACGGTCGCTGTCGCCGGCGTGCAGCTCGACGAGTCGGACGACACCGTCACGCCGCCGCTCGTGCCGGGGACGTACACGGCGCTCTCGGTCGCCGACACGGGCTCCGGCATCTCGGAGGACGTCATCCCGCACGTGTTCGAGCCGTTCTTCACGACGAAGGAGGAGCTCGGCACGGGTCTCGGTCTCGCCACGGTCTACGGGATTGTCACGCAGAGCGGCGGCTCGATCGGGGTACGCACTGCACTGGGAAAGGGCACATCGATCACGGTCTACCTGCCCGCTGTGAGTGGAGAGGTGAGCGAGGCCGGTGACGACGCGGTGCCCGAGAGCGCGGACCACCACGGCCGGGAGAGCGTCCTGCTCGTCGAGGACGAGGAGCCGGTGCGCGATCTCGTCCAGCGGGTGCTCGAGCGGGCCGGGTACCGCGTGCGCGCGGCCGCGCTCCCGAGCGACGCGCTGCGGGTGCTCGAGGACGGCGAGCACGTCGACCTGCTCCTCACCGACGTCGTGATGCCGGAGATGAGCGGGTACCAGCTCGCCGCGCGGGTGCTCAGGGTCCATCCGGAGATCCGGACGCTCTTCATCTCGGGGTACGCGCACGCTGCGGCGCAGGCGGCCCTGAGCGTCGACGGCGACGCCGTCCTCCTTCAGAAGCCGTTCGCGCCCTCCGAGCTCGCGCGGGCGGTCCGTCACGTCCTCGACGGGACGCTGCCCCCGGAGGCTTCATGAGCGGCGAGTCGATCCTGTGCGTGGACGACGACGTCCATGTGCGGCGACTGATCGAGCGGATGATCGCCGCGGCCGGCTACCGGTGCGTCAGTGTCGGCAGCGTCGACGAGGCGCGGCGGCTGCTCGCCGGCGGACGGTTCGTGCTCGTCCTCTGCGACATCAACCTGCCGGGGCGGTCCGGCCTCGTGCTGCTGGCCGAGCTCGCCGGCCGGGCGCCGGAGGTGGCGACGCTGATGGTGACCGGTCGTGACGAGCCCGAGCTCGCCGACGCGACGATCCAGCAGGGAGCCTACGGCTACGTCACGAAGCCGTTCTCGCAGAACGCGCTCCTGATCGAGGTTGCGAATGCGCTCCACCGCCGCCGGCTGGAGCTCGAGCGGCGAATGTACGAGATCCGGCTCGAGGAGACCGTCGCAGAGCGGACGGCGGAGCTCGAGGAGGCAGTGCGCGGGCTCGAGCTCGCCCAGGCCGATCTGAGGCGTTCGTACCGCGAGACCCTGCTGCGGCTCGGCCGTGCGATCGAGTACCACGACCTCGAGACCGGTGCCCACGTCGAGCGGGTCGGCAACCACGCGGGCGCGATCGCGCTCGCGCTCGGCCTCGACCCGGAGTGGGCCGAGCTGCTTCGCCTCGCCGCGCCGCTCCACGACGTCGGCAAGCTCGCCGTCACCGAGCGGATCCTCATCAAGGACGGCGAGCTCACCCGCGCCGAGATCATGGAGATGCGCCGCCACGCGGAGCTCGGCCACGACCTGCTCGCCGGCTCCGGCAACGAGCTGCTCGATCTCGCTGCGACGGTCGCGTGGACGCATCACGAGCGCTGGAACGGCGGCGGGTACCCGTGCGGTCTCGCCGACGAGGCGATCCCGCTCGAGGGGCGGATCGTCGCGGTCGCCGACGTCTTCGACGCGCTCACGAGCGACCGCCCGTACCGGCGCCGGCTCGAGGTCCCGGCGGCGCTCGCCTACCTCGCCGACGAGCGCGGCCGGGAGTTCGACCCGGAGGTCGTCGAGGCGTTCCTCCGCTCGATCGACGCGGACTTCCAGCACGACTCGCTGCTCGGGATCGGGGCGGCGCCGTGAGCGAGCCGCGCGACGCGGCGGTCACGTGTCTCCTGGCGGACGACCATCCGCCCGTCGTCGAGTTCCTCTCGCGGTATCTCAGCCAGCACGGGATCACGATCACCGCGAGCACGCGCGACGGTGCCGAGGCCCTGCGCCGGATCGAGGAGACCCGGCCGGCGGTCGCCGTCCTCGACGTGCGCATGCCGCGGATCTCCGGCGTGGAGGTGGCGCGGAGGCTCGCCGCAGCGTCCTCGCCGACCCGGGTGATCCTGTACACGGGCTACGGCGACCGGACGTTTCTTGCGGATGCGATCGACGCGGGCGTCGCCGGCCTCGTCGACAAGGAGTCGCCGCTCGACGATCTCGTCCGGGCGGTGCGGATCGTCGCCGGCGGCGACACGTACATCGACCCGGGGCTCGGCGCGATCCTGCTCGCGGTGCGGAGCGGCCGCGTGCCGACGCTGACGCCGCGCGAACGTGACGTGTTGCGCCTCCTCGCCGACGGCTGCTCGAACGACGTGATCGCGAAGCAGCTCTCGATCTCGGGGCAGACGGTACGCACGCACGTCCAGAAGGCGATGGAGCGGCTCGGCGCGACGACGCGGACGCAGGCGGTTGCGACCGCGCTGCGCGAGGCCCTGATCAGCTGACATGGGTGGGGGTGGGGCCGGATCACCCGAATCGGGGAGGGCGTTTGCGCCTTCCGCGCATGTGGTCCGTGGTCGCGCCGCCGAACGTAGTGACATGACCATCATTCGAAACCCGGAGGCGCGCGCCGCCATCAGCTGCGTGATCGCAGACGACCACCCGCCGATCATCGACGCGATCTCGCGCTACCTGGACCGGCAGGGGTTCCCGGTCGTCGCAACGGCGCTCGACGGCGCCGCCGCGCTCGAGGCGGTCGAGCGGGAGCAGCCGAGCGTGTGCATCGCGGATGTGCGTATGCCCCGTTTGGATGGGCTCGAGCTCGCGGGTGCCGCGGCGCAGAGCGCACCGGACACAGCCGTTCTCCTCTACTCCGGGATATCCGACCGCGGCCTCGTCTCGGACGCCCTCGACGCGGGGGCGCGCGGCTTCGCGCTCAAGGACGCGCCGCTCGAGGATCTCGTCCGTGCGATCGAGATCGTGGCCGAGGGCGGGCTGTACATCGACCCGGTTCTCGCCGCCGCGCTCGCGACTCCGAATCGCGACGCCGAGCGCAAGAACCTCACCGAGCGGGAGCGCCAGGTGCTGCGCCTCCTCGCCGAGGGCGGGTCGTACGCGGAGATCGGAGGCGACCTCTTCCTCTCGCCGGACACGGTGCGCGCTCACGCGCAGCGTGCGATGACGAAGCTCGGGGCGCGCACGCGCACCCACGCGGTCGCCGTCGCCCTGCGCTCGGCGAT
>DATFMW010000004.1:0-2045 GCA_035266765.1 Gaiellaceae bacterium
GGCGGCGATGCAGTCTCGGTCGTAGGCCTCGCGGCGCTCCTCGGAGGCCGAGGCGAGCAGGACCTTCCCGAGCGCCGTGGCGTGCAGCGGCAGGCGCGCGCCCAGCCGCAGCGAGGTCACGAGCATCTGGTCGGGCAACACGCCGTCGAGGTGGGCCACCTCGTGGCCGCGCAGCACGGCCACGTGGGACGTCTCGCCCACGGTCGCGGTGAGGCCCTCGAGGCAGCCCCGCGCCCGGTCGAGCAGGGAGTTGCTGCGCGCGTAGGCATGACCGAGCTCCAGGCAGCCCACGGCCAGCCGGTACTGGTCGTCCTCGGCGCACTGCTCGATGTAGCCGCTCTGCTCGAGGGTCGCGAGCAATCGGAACACGTTGTTCTTGTGCAGGTCGAGCCGGCGCGAGAGCTCCGTCACGCCGAGGCGCTCCTCGCCGTCGAACATCTCCAGCAAGCGCAGTGCGTTGCTCACGGTCTGGATCGCGTAGTCGCTCTTGGGCTTCTTGGTCATTGCGACGGAATCTCCGCGTTCACGGGGCCGAGCGATCGGCCCCGGGGGGTTCGGGGGATGCAACACCTCTCACCGTCCGCGAACGCGCGCGCGTTCGCGTCGATCCGTTCGATTCGACGACGGGGTTCCCTCGGTGCGGTTCGGAGAGCGTCGCGGGTCGCGCGACCGGTCGGGAGGAAGAACCCTCGGGGGAGGTCCGTCGGACTCTTCGGGCCATGATGGTCGGCAGGCTTCACTTGCTCTTCCGGGTGGAGGGTTTCCCGGGCTTCGAAGCTCGTCGTCTCGACTAGCGCTCGACGGGGAGGAGGAACCACAGCGTCGGGCTTCGAAGCACCGCTCTCGGCGGCTCGACCCTTCTAACTCAGTCCCGAAAACCGGTCAAGAACACTTCGAACGAAATGTGCGAAAAGTTTCTTTGACTCATTTCTGTGTATGTCGCGTCGGTGCGCGCGACGCGACGACTCGCAACACGAGGAACGAGGTTTCCCTCGGGCGGGAAGACGAAGAGCGTCCCGACCGAGTGCGAACGCGCCCGTTCCTCGGGGGACGACCGACGCGATGTACCAAAAGGAACGTTCGAAGGAGCTCGGCCGGGAAGGCTTCAGGCGCGGTGCGCGCCCTTCGAGCCCGACGCACCGTCGGACGCGTCGGCCTCCACGTCGGCCGTGCGGTCCTCGCCCTCGGAGACGAGCAGCTCGAGGATCAGCAGGCCGACGCCGACCACGATGAAGGTGTCGGCGAGGTTGAAGTCGGGCCACGAGTAGCCGCTCCACAGCCGGAAGTGGAGGAAATCGACGACTTCGCCGCCGCGGAACACGCGGTCGACCAGGTTCCCGGCCGCTCCGCCGAGAATCGACCCCAACGCGAAGGCGGGGAAGCGCTCCCCGGGGGCGAGCTGTCGGAAGAACGAGAAGATGATGCCGAGTGCGAGTAGGGAAATCCCGACGAAGAAGAACAGTCGCAGGCCCTCGGGCGCCGTCGCGAACATGCTGAACGCCGCGCCGGGGTTGCGCACGTGCGTGACGTAGAAGAAGCCCTCGATCACCTCGACGCGATCGCCGTAGGCGAGCGTCGAGAGCACCGCGGTCTTGCTCGCGAAGTCGAGCGCCAGCGCGCCCACCGCCGTGGCGAAGAACGTCAGGGTCTTGGGCGAGACGGACGCGGGCATCGCGGAGCACGCTATCACACCCGTCTTGGGCACGGCGCTTCGACGTGCGGCGTGCGGGCGCGTACGTGGCGCCTTCTCTCGTACGGCGCCCGGGTCGGAGCGCGGCGCGATGCCTCAGCGAAGCTCGGCGGCGGTCAGGTAGCCGTCGCCCCAGGCCTCCGGCGCGCGCCGGCGCGCCTCGTCGAGGGCGGGCCGCGCCTCGGCGAAGCGGCCCAGCCCTTCGAGCGCCGCGCCGCGCAGGCCGAGCAGGTGCGTCTCCACCCGAGGGGACACCGGTCCCTCCAGCTCGAGGAGCGCGCGGCATCGGTCGAGCGACGCGAGCGAGCGCGTGGGGTCGCCGCGGTCGAGCTCGTGGCGCGCGAGCGCGAGGTAG
>DATFMW010000005.1:0-2258 GCA_035266765.1 Gaiellaceae bacterium
AGATCATCTCTTCCTCGCGGGCCGAGTAGGCCACCGACGTGGACAAGGGAAGGGGCGAGCTTGGAGCACGTGCTGGCAGCCAGAGCCGCTTCCGTGCTCCACGACGTCCAGCAGCGGGTTGCGCATGCAAAGGCCCAGGAAGCAGCGCACTCGTAACTGGTGAGGCTGGAGCCACCGCTGCGAAGCGTTGATCGCGCCCTGTGCCCCGCCCGAGCGTGAGGCGGCGAGCTTGCCTCACGCGTTCTGAGTAGACCGCGCTCGACCGGCGAAGGCGAGACCGCGCTCTCGCCGTAGCCACACGGGCAACTCGTCACGCGCGCCGAGGGAGGGGGCCCGTGGGGGAACCGTAGGTTCCCTCCACGCGTACAATCGCGTGGCTTTGCAGCGGGTTCTCTCGTCCGTGGCCCTCCTCGGCCTGCTCATCGCCACGGCTGCGGCCTTCGCGATCACCGAGCGACTCAAGCTCGTCAAGAGCCCGATCTACGGGACGCAGGTCTCGAAGCGGCTCTCGCCCGTGTGCAGCTGCGCGCGCAGCAAGGCGAGCATCAGCGTCATTCTCCGCCACGGCGACGACGTCACCGTCTCGATCGTCGACTCGCGGCGCGACCCCGTGCGGATCCTCGCGGTCGGCCGCTCGCTGCCGCCCGGCCGCGTCGTCTGGCGCTGGGACGGCACGAGCGACCGCGGTGGGCGCGAGCCGGACGGCGTCTACCGCGTCCAGATACACCTCGCGAGGGCGCACCGGACGATCCTGCTCCCGAACCGGATCGTGCTCGATACCCGTCCGCCGCTCGTGGTGCACGCGGCGACCTCGCGGGCGGCCTTCTCGCCGGACGGTGACGGGCGGGCCGACGTCGAGCGGATCCACTACGAGTTCGACTCGCCGGCCCACGCGGTTCTCTATCTCAACGGCAGGAAGGTGCTCGGGCCGACCTGGACGCACAAGCCGAAGGGGGCGGTGAACTGGCGCGGCCGCGTCGACGGCGCCACGCTGCCGCAGGGGACGTACGTGCTCTGGCTCGGCGGCGTCGACCTCGCCGGGAACGCGACGCCCGTGGCGCAGCGGCGGCCGGTGATCGTGCGGATCCGCTACATCGAGCCGACGCGGCAGCGGGTCGTGACCCGGGCCGGGGCGATCGCCGGCATCGGCGTCGTCACCGACGCGGCGACGTACCGGTGGGCGCTCGCCGGCCGCAGCGGCGTTCACTCCGGGCCGTTGTTCCGCTTCCGTGCCCCGTCGCGGCCGGGCCGCTACACGCTCACCCTCTCCGAGCGCGGGCACTCCGCGACCGCGACGATCGTCGTCGGGAGGGCGCACCGGTGAGCGAGATCGCCCGCGCCGGTGGGGCCCTCGCCTGTCTCGGCGTGGGGGCGCTCGTTGTCCTCGTCCGGCCGCGCGACCGGCTGCTCGCGCTCGGAGCGGCGGCCGCCGGCTCCCTGCTCCTCGGCGCGGGCCTCGCTTCGGGCAAGGGCGTCGAGGTGGTTGCGAGCGTCGCGGTCGCGCTCGCCGTCGCGGCCGGGCTCGCGGCCGTCTACCGGCGGCTGCCGTGGCTCCTGCCCGTGCTCGCGCTCGCGCTCGTGCCGGTGCGCGTCCATGCGCTCGAGCATCAGCTGCTCGGCCCGCTCTACGTGGCGATTCTCGGCGCGGCGGTGCTGATCGGCTGGCAGCTCGCGCGCGGCGACGAGCGTGCACGCGAGCTGCGGCTCGCGACCTGGCCGCTCGCCGCGTTCGTCTCCTGGACCGGGATCTCGCTCCTCTGGACGAGCGACGTGCACGCGGGTGGAGTCGAGGTGCTCGCGTTCTACGTCCCGTTCTCGATCCTCGCGCTCGGGATCGCGCGGCTGCCGTGGAGCGATTTCGCGGTGCGGTGGCTCTACCTCGAGCTCGCCGTGATGGGGGTCGTCTTCGCGGCCGTCGGCTTCTACCAGTACGACACCCGCAACATCTTCGAGAACCCGAAGCTGCACAACTCGAACGCCTACGCCGCGTTCTTCCGCGTCAACTCGGTCTTCTGGGATCCGTCCGTGTACGGGCGCTTCCTCGTCGTGGCGATGATCCCGACGCTCGTGCTCGTCGTCCGCGGCCGCTCGACGCGCGCGGCGCTCGGAGGCGTCGCCCTTCTCGTCGTCCTGTGGCTCGGGCTCCTGATCTCGTTCTCGCAATCGAGCTTCGCGGCGCTGCTCGCAGCCGTCGTGATCGTCGCCGCCGTCGCCTGGCGCTGGCGCGCGGTCGCGGCGGTCGCGCTCGCCGTCCTCGT
>DATFMW010000006.1:0-4653 GCA_035266765.1 Gaiellaceae bacterium
CAGCGAGCTCGGCATCGACTTCCTCTACGACGAGGCGCTCGATCTCTTCCGAGCGGCCGGCCAGCAGGTCGACGGCCAGGTCGTGAAGTTCGACCCCGACTGGATACTCGAGCAGGTCGCGAAGGCGCCGGCGGAGTTCGACCTCCAGGCGCGCAACCCGGCGCACAACGTGCACGTCGGCGGCAAGCACATGGTCTTCTCGGCCGTCTACGGCTGCCCGTTCGTCCGCGAGGGGATCGAGCGCCGCGAGGCGACCTACGCCGACTTCCAGAACCTCGTCCGGCTCGCGCAGTCGTTCCCGCAGCTCGACTCGCCCGGCGGGACGATCTGCGAGCCGAACGACACGCCGCTCGACTCGCGCCACCTCGACATGGTCTACGCGCTCCTGACGCTCTCGGACAAGCCGTTCATGGGCTCGGTCACCTCCGGCCCGAACGCGCTCGACACGATCGCGATGGCCGAGATGGTCTTCGGCCGCGAGTCCATGGAGGAGACGCCGGCGGTCATCTCGCTGATCAACGTCAACTCGCCGCTCCGCTACGACGACCGGATGCTCGCGGCGCTCTTCGAGTACGCGAAGGCGGGCCAGGCGACGGTGATCACGCCGTTCCTGCTGATGGGCGCGATGTCGCCGGTCTCGATCCCCGCGTCGCTCGCGCAGCAGGTCGCCGAGGCGCTCGCCGGGATCGCGCTCGTCCAGACGATCCGCCCCGGCTGCCCGGTCGTCTTCGGCTCGTTCCTCTCGAACACGGACATGCAGTCGGGCTCGCCGAGCTTCGGCACGCCCGAGTCGGCGGTCGGCCTCTTTTGCACCGGCCAGATCGCCCGCCATTTCAAGCTGCCGTTCCGCGGCGGCGGCGCGCTCACGTCGTCGCAGGTCGTCGACGCCCAGGCCGGCTACGAGTCGATGATGTCGCTCTGGCCGACGTTCCTCGCCGGCACGAACTTCGTCATGCACGCGGCGGGCTGGCTCGAGTCGGCACTCGTCTCCTGTTACGAGAAGATGGTCGTCGACGTCGAGATGCTGCGCATGCTGCACGAGGTGTTCAAGCCGCTCCAGGTGACCGAGGAGACGCTCGCGTTCTCCGCGCACCAGGAGGTCGGCCAGGGCGGCCACTTCCTCGGCGCCGTCCATACGCTCGAGCGGTTCCGCGAGTGCTTCTACCGGCCGCTCGTCTCCTCGACCGAGAACTACGAGCGCTGGAACCGCAACGGCGGCAACGACGCCGCGGCGCGGGCCTCGGAGATCTGGCGGCGGATGCTGGACGAGTACGAGGAGCCGCCGATGGAGGAGGATCTGAAGGTGGAGCTCAAGGGGTACGTCGATCGAAGGCGGAAGGAGCTGGGTGACTGATGACCACCATCCGGGAGATCATGTCCACGACCCTGCTGACAGTGGAGGCGACGACGTCGCTCTCGGACGCGGCGGCCCAGATGGACGGCCGCCACGTCGGCGCGGCGCTCGTCCTCACGGGCGACCACGTCTCGGGGATCCTCACCGAACGCGACGTTCTGCGCGCGGTCGCGACCGGCCCCGTCGAGGGGACGAACGTCGCCGCCTGGATGACGCGCGAGCCCGAGACGATCGACCCGGACACGACGACCGCAAGTGCCGCCTCGATCATGATCCACGGCGGCTTCCGGCACCTGCCGGTCGTCGAGGACGGCAAGCCCGTCGGGATCGTCTCGATCCGCGACCTGATGCGCGTCGTGCTCGACGACGAGGCACCCCGCGGTGTCTGAGTCGAAGGCGCAGATGTTCGTCGACGGCGCCTGGACGGCCTCGCTCTCCGGCGAGACGTTCACAGCCTCCTCGCCCGCGACGGGCGAGGCGATCGGCGAGGTGCCGCAGGGCGACCGCGCCGACGCCGTGCGGGCGATCGAAGCGGCGAACCGGGCGGCCGACGCGTGGGCGGCACTCTCGCCGTTCGACCGCGCCGCGGCGCTGAACCGCGTCGCGGAAGCCGTCGAAAGCCGCCGCGAGGCGCTCGCGCACACCCTCACGCTCGACCAGGGCAAGCCGATCAGCGAGTCGCGCGGCGAGGTCGAGGAGCTCGTCCAGTACTGGCACAACGCGGCCGAGGACGGCAAGCGGCTCGAGGGCCGGCTCGCGAACTCCACCTCGGCCGCGAAGAAGGTGCTGCTCTTCCGGCGCCCACGCGGCGTGATCGGCGTGATCACGCCCTGGAACTGGCCGTACACGATGCCGGCCGAGCTGATCGCCCCCGCGCTCGCCGCGGGCAACGCCGTCGTCTGGACGCCTGCGTCGACGACCGCGATCGCCGCGGCCGCGCTCGCCGAGTGCGTTGCCGAGGCCGACCTGCCGGCGGGCGTCTTCAACCTGGTCACCGGGCCGGGGCGCACCGTCGGCGACGAGATCGCGCGCAACCCGGGCACGCACGGCGTCGGCTTCGTCGGCTCGACCGAGACCGGCCGCAAGGTCGCGGAGGCGGCTGCCGGCAAGGCCGCGGTGCTCGAGCTCGGCGGCAACGGACCGATCGTGGTGCTCGAGGACGCCGACCTCGACCTCTCCGCCGAGGCGACCGTCACCGCGTGCTTCCTGTGCGCGGGCCAGAGCTGCACCGCAGGCGAGCGCCTGCTGGTCCACCGCGACGTGCGCGATGAGTTCGTCGCCCGGCTCGCGCAGCTCGTCCCGCAGCGCGCCGTGCTCGGCGACCCGTTCGCCGACGCGACGACGATGGGCCCGCTGAACAACGAGGGCGTCGCCGAGAAGATGGACGAGCACGTCGCCGACGCGCTCGAACGGGGCGCGACGGTCGTCAGCGGCGGCGCCCGGGCGGACGGTTTCCCGACGCCGCTCTACTGGGAGGCGACGGTGCTCGACGGCGTCTCCCCCGACGCGCTCGTCGCCCAGGAGGAGACGTTCGGGCCGGTCGCGCCCGTCGTCGCCGTCGACTCGCTCGACCACGCGATCGAGCTGACGAACGCCTCCCCGTACGGGCTCCTGTCGGCGATCTTCACGCGCGACCTCGCCAAGGGGCTCCGCTTCGCCGATCGGGCGAAGACCGGCTGGGTGAACATCAACGAGTCGTCGAACTACTGGGAGACGCACCTGCCGTTCGGGGGCCGCTCCGGCACGGCGAGCGGGATCGGCCGCGTCGGCGGCACCGCGCCGCTCGAGGCGTTCAGCGAGCTGCAAACGGTCGTGATCTCCGGATGACCTGGGATTACGTGATCGTCGGCGGCGGCTCCGCCGGGTCGGCCCTCGCGGCGCGGCTGACCGAGGACGTCTCGACGCGCGTGCTCGTCCTCGAGGCGGGGCGCAACGACAGCCTCTGGGACGTCTTCATCCACATGCCGGCGGCGCTCGCGTTCCCGATCGGGAACAAGCGCTACGACTGGATGTACGAGTCGGAGCCGGAGCCGCACATGCACGACCGGCGGATCTACCACGCGCGCGGCAAGGTGCTCGGCGGCTCGAGCTCGATCAACGGGATGATCTTCCAGCGCGGCAACCCCATGGACTACGAGCGCTGGGGCGCCGACCAGGGCATGTCCACGTGGGACTACCGGCACTGCCTGCCGTACTTCAAGCGGATGGAGAGCTGCCTCGCCGGCGCCGACGAGTGGCGCGGCGGCAAGGGGCCGCTCGTGCTCGAGCGCGGGCCCGCGACGACGCCGCTCTTCGACGCGTTCTTCGCCAGCGTGCAGGAGGCGGGCTACCCGCTCACCGACGACGTGAACGGCTACCGGCAGGAGGGGTTCGCGAAGTTCGACCGGACGATCCACCGCGGCCGCCGCCTGAGCGCGGCGCGCGCGTACCTCCACCCTGCCATGTCGCGGCCGAATCTCGAGGTGCGCTGCAACGCGTTCGTCGAGCGCGTCGTCTTCGAGGGGACGCGCGCCGTCGGCGTCCAGGTCGGCGGCGAGACGATCCGCGCCGGCGAGGTGATCCTCTGCGGCGGCTCGATCAACTCGCCGCAGCTGCTCCAACTCTCCGGCGTCGGCGCGGCGGGCGAGCTCGAGGCGCTCGGGGTGCCGGTCGTCGCCGATTTGCCCGGTGTCGGCGAGAACCTCCAGGACCACCTCGAGGTGTACGTCCAGTACCTCTGCACGCAGCCGGTGTCGATGCAACCCGCCCTCAAGCGCTGGAAGCGCCCGTTCATCGGCGCGGAGTGGCTGTTCCTGCGCTCGGGGCCGGGTGCGACGAACCACTTCGAGGCGGGCGGGTTCGTCCGCTCGAACGACGACGTCGCCTACCCGAACCTGATGTTCCATTTCCTGCCGCTCGCGATCCGTTACGACGGCACGGCGCCGAAGGGCGGCCACGGCTACCAGGTGCACGTGGGGCCGATGTACTCCGACGCGCGCGGCTCGGTGAAGATCACGACGACCGACCCGCACGTCCACCCCGCGCTCCGCTTCAACTACCTCTCGACCGCGCAGGACCGGCGCGAGTGGGTGGAGGCGATCCGTGTCGCGCGGCGGCTCCTGAACCAGCCGGCGATGGAGCCGTTCAACGGCGGCGAGACCTCGCCGGGGCCCTCCGTCGAGACGGACGAGCAGATCCTCGACTGGGTCGCCCGCGACGGCGAGACGGCGCTCCACCCGTCGTGCACGTGCGCGATGGGCGTCGGCGAGCAGGCGGTCGTCGATCCGGAGACGATGCGCGTACACGGGCTCGACGGGCTG
>DATFMW010000007.1:0-4356 GCA_035266765.1 Gaiellaceae bacterium
AGCGTCGTCTCCGGAGACGTTGCCGGTCACCTGCTCCACCGTGCCTCGACTGCAGTCCTCGTCGCCCGGCCGGCTCCCACCGGCTGGCCGGCGCGCATCGTGGTCGGGGTCGATGGGTCGGAGCCCGCCGCCGGCGCCCTGCAGCTCGCTCGCGATGTGGCCGCCCAGGTCGACGCGCCGCTCCTTCCCGTCGCGGCCGGGGAGGCAACCGCAACGGCGTCGCGCGACCGTCTCGAGGTTCCCGGCACGCAGCTCGACCGCCGCCCGCCGGTGGAAGCGCTCGTCGCGACGACGGCTCCGGCCGACCTCCTCGTCGTCGGACGTCGCGGGCTGTCGGGCCTCTCCTCGCTCGGGAGCGTGAGCGAGCGGGTTGCACACGCTGCAGGCTGCAGCGTTCTCGTGGTTCATGCCGGAAGCGCCCGACGCCGGCCGGCGGCGGACGGGCATTCGAAAGGCGGAGCCGCCGTGCGCGTCGGTGAGGTGATGTCCTGCGATGTCGAGTCCGTCTTCGCCGACTGGCGTCTGGTCGACGTGGCCAGGGTCGTGCTCGAGCGCGGACTCGAGGTCGTGGCGGTCAGGGATCCTTCCGGGGAGCTCCGGGGGCTGCTCACCGTCGACGAGCTGCTCGGGCTCGGCGACGCGCATGTGCCGGGGACCCCGCTCCGGTGGCCCCGCTTCCTCGGCAAGCCCATCTGGTCGGAGGCGGAGCTCGCGGAATTCTTCGGCGCGGCCGGCGCAAGGCCGGTCGGTGAGCTCGTGCAGCCGCCACGCGTCGCGCTCGGAGAGGACGACATGGCGTTCCACGCGGCCGAGCTGCTGGCCGAGCAACGGGTCCCCCGGCTGCCCGTCCTGCGCGGGCGACACCTGGTCGGCGTCGTCTCGGCGGCCGATCTCCTCCGTCTGGCCGCCGGCGGACGACGCTAGCTTCGCCCGGGCGCTCGCGACCGTGGTCGTGGTCCTCGCGGTACGGGTGACGCGGACCGCGTTGCCGGGTAAGCGAGAGAAGCCCGGCGCCATCACTCCCTCGCGGGCCGGCCGCGGCGTCGCGTGACGAGCGTGTATCGGACGTGCAGGACGGTGAGACCGAGAAATGCCGCTGCGACAGAGGCGACCAGGACGGCGAGCGTCGCCTGCTCCTGGAGCGGCCGCTCGTTGAAGCTGAGCCCGGAGATGAAGATCGCGATCGTGAAGCCGATCCCCTTGAGCGGCGCAACCCCGGCGACGGCAGGCCAGTCGAGACCCTGCGGCATGCGGCCGACGCCCACGCGCACGACGAGCCAGGCGAAGAGAATGCCGCCCAACGGCGCTCCGACGACGAGCCCGAGTGCGATTCCCAGGCCGATGCGGGTGGTCAGCGCATCCGCGACGCCGCCGAGCGAGAGGGGAACGCCGGCGTTCGCGAGCGCGAAGAGAGGCAGGATCGCGTAGGCGCTCCATGGCGTGAGCCCGTGCTCCATCCGCCGCAGCGGCGACACGCTGTTCGCGGCGAGCTGCGTCGCCTCGAGCAGCGCGCCCTCGGCCGTCTCGCCGGCGGCCGGAACGGCCGAGAGGCGCGCGCGTACCGCGCGACCGGCCGCCCACGCCGAGCTGCGTGCCGTCGCGGGCGTGAGAAAGCCGAGGGCGACGCCGGCAAGCGTGGCATGGATCCCGGACTCGAAGACCGCCAGCCAGATCCCGCCCGCGAGAGGCACGTACAGGGCGAGCGTCCCGATCCCGGCGCGGGCGGAGGCGGCGACGACGAGGACGAGACCGGCGGCCGCCGCGAGCCACGCCAGCGACAGGTCGTCCGTGAAGGCGATCGCGATCACCGCGATCGTCACCAGGTCGTCGACGACCGCGAGGATGAGCATGAAGACGCGCAGCTCCCGCGGCGCACGGCGGCCCGCGAGGCCGAGGACTCCGAGCGCAAAGGCGATGTCGGTGGCGATCGGGATCGCCCAGCCGCGCAGGTCGCCGCCGCTGTTGATCGCGATGTACGCGGCGGCTGCGCCGACCATCGTGCCGAATGCGGCCGCCACCGGCACCGCAGCCGTACGGACGTCGCGGAGCGCACCGAACAGCAGCTCCCGCTTCACCTCGAGCGCGACGACGTAGAAGAAGACGGCCATCAGCAGCTCGTTGACGAGGTGTCCGGTGTCCTCCTCGAGCGTGAAGCCCGCCACCTCCAGCCGAACCGCTGCCGTCCACACTCGCTCGTAGGAGTCGCCGGCGAGGTTCGCCCAGAGGAGCGCGGCGGCAGCGGCGACGATCAACAGCGACGCGCTGCTCGCCTCGTGTCTCAGGAAGCGTTCGAGAGGCGGCACGGCCAGCCGCGGCACAGGCCGCCGCCACGGCGGCCAGGCCCGGCGGAGGCGGCGACGGAGGAGAGACGTCCGGTTCCGTGTCGACAGGAGCGACTTCTCGATGGACCTCTGCATGGGATCGTCGAATCAGCCTCGGAACCGCTGAGCCTGACCCGCGATCCGCGACGAACCCGACTCGGGCGCGGATGGGTCGGCAGCCGGGCCGAGCCCGTCGCGGACGTGGCGCGGCCTCGAGCGTGGAGCTCCAGAATCGTGCGGAGCGCTGCCGTGCTGTGGCGCGAGCGCGACCGCGCCGACGATCACGGCGGCGAACGCCGCGACGCGGACGCCGCCGAGCAGGCCGGCCGGAAGCGGCTCCGCGAACAGCGTCATGGCGGCGGCGATCGGGATCGCGTTCGTTCCGAGCGTGGCGATTCCCGCGGTCGTCAGAGCGCGGCCGCGCTGGAACCCCATCTGCAAGACGATCGTGCCGGCGCCGTAGAAGCCGATCACGGCCGCCGCGACGACGGCGTGGCCGCCGCCCTCGACCATGACCTTCGTTGAGACGTCACCGGCCGCAAAGAGGATCCCCGCGGCGACGCCGAATGCCGCCCCACCCCCCAGGAAGGCCGCACCCGAGGTGACGGCGAGCGCGGCGGCGGCGACCGAGGCGCCGAGCCACATGCTGATCGAGATCCAGCCGGCCGCGGTTCCGTGCTCGGTTCCGCCTGCGAGCGACACGGCGAGCAGCGCCAGCCCGCCGATCGCGACCGCGATGCCGAACGTCTCTCGCCTGGCGAGGCGCGTGTCCGTCGTCTTCGAGACCAGGAATGCCAGCACGCCGATTCCCCCGGCGGCAACGGCCTGGACGAGTGCGAGCGGCGCGAGTGCGACCGCGACGACATACAGGCCGAAGCCGACGGTCTCGGCGCCGAAGCCGACCAGCCACCGCCGACTCGCCAAGAGGAGGCCAAGCGAACGCAGCGGCCGGCGCGGCGAGAGAGGCGGAAGCCGGGATGCCGCTGCGTGCTCGGTCAGGTAGCCCCAGTTGATGAGGCAGGCCGAAACGAGCGTGAGCCCGAGCGCGAGAGCCGTTTGCGCGGCCACCGTGTCTCTAGCTTCCCCATGCCGTCCTCCCTGCGCCATGGGGGAAGCCCAGTAGACGCCGCCGGCCGATCTCCGGTCTTCGCAGGCTCCCGTGCGACCGACGAACGACGACCCGGCGCGCTCGAGCCGTCGCCGTTCGCGCTCGCAAACGGGCCGGATTCCACGCCGCCCCGTCGCCGGTCGGCACCGGGACCGACGCGTTCCGCCGCGTGCCGCTCCCCGGCGGCAGCCCAGAGGAGATGGGTGCTACCCCCGATAGCGGACGCGAGGAGGGGCCGTGATGCTGGCAGCGAGGTCGGCAGCAGTCCGCGACCGCGACGAGAGCGCCGCTCCGTGACTGCTGCCGACCACCAGGTCCCTGACGAGGAGGAGGTCACGGTGACAACGAGCAGCGCAATGCGGACGCCGGCGCGCGGTGAGGAGAGGATCGGGAGCGACGCCGTCGTCGAGCTGGTGACGCGCGCGTACTGGATGGAGCTCGAGACGGCGGCGAACTACCTCGCCGCCTCCGTCAATCTCGACGGCGTCCGGGCGGCCGAGGTCGCGGAGGCGCTCGCCGACGACGTGGCCGAGGAGTTCGAGCACGCGAGACGGCTCGCCCGGCGTCTGAGCGAGCTCGGCGGGATCGTCCCCGGCTCGCTCTCCTTCACGCCCGAGCAGCATTCGCTGCAGCCGCTCGCCGACCAGACCGACGTCGTGCGCGTGATCGAAGGCGTCCTCGAGGCCGAGGAGGCTGCGATCGACGGCTATCGCGACCTGATCGAGCAGTGCGACGGCATCGACTGGGTGACGCAGGATCTTGCGATCGAGCTGCTCGGCGACGAGGAGGCGCACCGGCGCCGCTTCCAGGGGTACCTCCGCGAATACCGACCCTAGGCCGTGGCATCCGATGCGCTGTTCCGGCGATCCGCGCGCGGCCCGGTGACCTAGTGCGGCGTCTCCCAGCGTTGCACCGGGAACCGGCGTC
>DATFMW010000008.1:0-6046 GCA_035266765.1 Gaiellaceae bacterium
CGGCGTCCTCCGCCGGCGCCTCTCCGCTGCCGACGCGCGCCGCTTCACGCGCCGCCTCGAACAGCTCCAGCGCGACTTCCTCGCGGTGACGGAGGACCCGGACGGCAAGCCGTACGGGCTCGCCGTCGCCCTGTACCGGCAGGCGCCCGATGCGTAGGCTCCGCCGCCCGACGGGCGGGCTCTGGTCGCACTCCGACTTCCTCAAGCTCTGGACGGGGCAGTCGATCAGCGAGTTCGGTACGCAGATCTCGCAGCTTGCGCTCCCCTGGCTGGCCGCCGCGAACCTGCACGCGACGCCGTTGGAGTTCTCGCTGCTCGGCGTGCTCGGCTTCCTGCCGTTCATCCTCTTCGCGTTGCCTGCCGGCGTCTGGGTCGACCGGCTGCGACGACGCCCGCTCCTGATCGCCGGCGACGCGGCGCGCGCCGTGCTGCTCGCCTACATCCCGGTCGCCTGGGCCCTCGGGATCCTCACGATCGGGCAGCTGCTCGCACTCCAGTTCGCCGTCGGGATCTTCACGGTCGTCTTCGACGTCGCCTACCAGTCGTACCTGCCCTCGCTCGTCGCGCGCGACCAGCTCGTCGAGGGCAACTCGAAGCTCCAGACGACGGTGTCGGCCGCGCAGATCGGCGGGCCGGGGATCGCGGGCGCCCTGATCGGCGTCCTCACCGCCCCCTATGCGATCGCGGTCGACGCCGTCAGCTTCGCAGTCTCGACGGCATTCATGCTTCCGATCCGCGCCGTGGAGACGACACCGGAGCGCGCGGACGGACAGCCGAGACCGAAGCTGCTCCCGGAGCTGAAGGAGGGGCTCGCCTACGTCGTCCGCCATCCCCACCTCAAGTGGATCGCAACGACCACCGGCACGTCGAACTTCTTCAACAGCATGGTCTTCGCGATCGGGATTCTCTACATGCAGCGCGTGCTCGGCGTCTCCTCGTTCTGGGCGGGCGCCGTCTTCGCCG
Source organism: Gaiellaceae bacterium (assembly GCA_035266765.1). GTDB lineage: Bacteria > Actinomycetota > Thermoleophilia > Gaiellales > Gaiellaceae > Palsa-739. Next base: position 964 of record DATFMW010000008.1, read on the forward strand.
CCGGCGGCATCGGCTCGATCGTCGCGGCAACGACGACGACACGGCTCCAGCGGGCGGTGGGGATCGGCGGCGCCACGTGGATGCCCGCCGTCCTCTTCAGCGTCGCGATGGTCGCCTTCCCGCTCACGCCGCACGGCATGCTCGCCGTGCCCGTCCTCTTCGCGGCGATGCTCCTCGTCGGCTACGGCGGCATGGCGTACAACATCACGCAGGTCAGCTACCGGCAGGCGATCACCCCGATTCACCTCCAGGGCCGGATGAACGCGTCGATGCGCTGGATCGTCTGGGGGACGATGCCGGTCGGCTCGCTGCTCGGCGGGGCGATCGCCACGGCGGCGACGATGCACACCGCCCTCTGGGTCGGCGCGATCGGGGGCCTGTTCGCCTTCCTGCCCGTGCTCCTCTCCTCGGTACGCTCGATCGAGACGATGCCCGAGCCGCCGACCGAGCACCCGACCGCAGACGCGGGCCTCGTCGTCCCGACGACGTCGGCCGCCGATGCGCCGACGTAGCCTCACCCTCCGCCCGCGCAGCGAGCTCTGGCGCGACCGCGGCTTCGTCCGGCTCTGGGCCGCGAACGGGATCAGTCAGCTCGGGACGCAGGTCTCGCTGCTCGCGCTGCCGCTGACCGCGCTCTACGTCCTCCGCGCGGGCGCACTCGGCGTCGCGCTCCTCCGCTCGTTCGCGCTGCTGCCGTTCCTGCTCTTCTCGCTGCCGGCCGGGGTCTGGGTCGACCGGCTGCGCCGGCGGCCGCTGATGGTCGTCGCGGACCTCGGCCGCGCCGGCGCGATCGCCTCGATCCCGGTCGCGTACTGGGTGGGGCACCTGACGATGGCGCAGCTCTACGTCGTCGCCGGGATCCACGGCCTGCTGAGCGTGATCTTCGACGTCTCGTACCTCTCCTTTCTGCCGACGCTCATCGGGCGGGACCGGCTCGCCGAGGCGAACGCGAAGCTGCTCGGGACGCAGGCGCTCGCCCAGCTCGCCGGCCCGACGCTCGCCGGCGGTCTCGTCTCGGCGGTCGGCGCCGCCGTCGCCGTGCTCGCGGACGCGATCAGCTTCCTCGTCTCCGGCGTCTTCGTGACGGCGATCCGCGGGCGCGAAGCACGGCCCGAGCCGAGCGCGACGCGCGCCCGGACGGAGCTCGCCGAGGGGCTTCGCTACGTCTTCTCGCAGCCGTACCTGCGGACGCTGACGATCTGGATCTCCGTCGGGAGCCTGTTCACGTCGGCGATGTTCACGCTGCTCATCGTCTACTTCGTGCGTGAGCTCCACCTCGGCGCCGTCACGATCGGCTGGCTCACCGCGGTGATCAACCTCGGCTTCATCGCAGCCGCGTTCGTGAACGGGGCGCTCGTCCGCCGCTTCGGAGTCGGCCCGATGATCGCGTACACGGGCATCCTCTCCTCGGTCGCGCTGGTCGGGATCCCGGCGGCGCCGCGCTCGTTCCCGCTGCCGGTGATCGTCGCGAGCGGCCTCGCCGGGACGTTTCTCGGCTTCTTCATGAACGTGAACCAGCTGACGCTCCGGCAGGCGATCACGCCGCACCGGCTGCTCGGCCGGATGAACGCGGTCACGCGGTTCATGTACTGGGGGACGATGCCGATCGGCTCGGCGCTCGGCGGCGTCGCCGCGGAGACGGTCGGGCTGCGTACGACGCTCTTCGCGGCGGTCGCGGGGAGCGTCCTGGCGACGATCCCGATCGCGCTCTCGCCGATCCGGACGCTGCGGGAGCTGCCGGGACCGCCGCCGGAACCGGCGATCTCGGTCGAGCCGCTCGCCGCCGTACGGCAACGCACAGCCGCGGACTCGTAACGCGGTGGGCCGGAGGCGTACGCTGACCCGGTGCCCGAGCTGCCGGAAATGGAAGCCTGGCGGCGTGCGCTCGACGGCCCGGTCTCGGCCTTCCCGATCGCACAGGTCGGGCCTGCCCACATCGCGACGCTGAAGACGTTCGACCCGCCGCCGGCGGCGCTCGAGGGCCGGCACTTCCGCGGCGCCGAGCGGCGCGGCAAGCGGCTTCTCTTCCCCACCGACGACGGCGAGCTCGTTCTCGTCGTCCACCTGATGACCGCCGGGCGGCTGAAGGCGCTCGGTGCCGGCGAGAAGGGGCCGAAGCAGCCCGCATTCGCGCTCGAGTTCGCGGACGGCTCGAGGCTCGTGCTGACCGAGGCGGGCAAGCGCAAGCGCGCCGGTGTCTGGCTGCTGACGCCGGCAGCCGCCGAGGCGGAGCTCGCGCACCTCGGACCGGAGGCGCTCGGGGTCGGCGCGGCGGCGCTCGGCGAGATCTGCCGGCGCGATTCGCGCCGGCTGCACGCGCTCCTGCGCGACCAGCGTGCGCTCGCGGGCATCGGACGCGCCTGGGCGAACGAGATCCTGCACGCGGCACGGCTGTCGCCGTACGCGCTCTCGACCGACCTCTCCGACGAGGAGGTCGAGCGGCTCGCAGCCGCGATCGGCTCGGAGCTCGCGCGTGGCCTCGAGCTACGCGAGGACGGCGCCTCCGACGAGCAGACCTACCGCGTCCACCGCCGCCTCGGCGAGCCGTGCCACGTCTGCGGCACCCCGCTCGCCCAGGTCGACTTCGAGGAGCACACCATCTACTACTGCAGCAACTGCCAGACGCACGGACGCGCGCTCAAGGACCGGCGGCTTTCCCGCCTGCTGCGGTAAGAGCGGTAGGCTCCAGCCCATGACCACGGTGGGCGAGGTGATGACGACGGACGTCCTGACGGTCGACCCGTCGGCGTCGATCGGCGAAGCGGCCGAGAAGATGCAGGCCGCGAACGTCGGCGCGGTCGTCGTCGTCGAGGACTTCGTCCGGATCGTCGGGATCATCACCGAGCGCGACCTGATGCGGGCGGTCGCCTCGCGAGCCCGCGCCGCGGAGGCGCGCGTCCGCCAGTGGATGACCGAAGACCCCGTCACGATCGAGCCCGAGCTCTCACTCGAAGAGGCGCTCGAGATCATGTTCTCGCGCCACTTCCGGCACCTGCCGGTGGTGAAGGACAGCCGCTCGCTCGGCATCGTCAGCCTGCGCGATCTCACGCGCTGGCGCTACGAGCGCTCCTAGCGACTCCGTCGGGGGCGCCCGTTAGGGTGCGGCACGTGATCCGTCTGTTCCCGGAGCGGGGCGGCTGGCTCGAGGTCGTGTGCGGCCCGATGTTCAGCGGCAAGAGCGAGGAGCTGATCCGCCGGCTACGCCGCGCCGAGATCGCCGGCCAGCGCGCGCTGATCGTGAAGCCGCGGGTCGACGACCGCTACGACATCGGGCATGTGGTCAGCCATGCGGGCGCGACGATGCGCGCAGTCGCCGTTTCCGCGCCGGTGGACATTCCCGGCCTCGTCGACGGCTACGACGTCGTCGGCGTCGACGAGGTGCAGTTCTTCGCCTCCGAGATCGTGCTCGTGATCGACACGCTCGTCGAACGGGGAATGCGCGTCGTCGCGAGCGGCCTCGACCAGGACTTCCGCGGCCGGCCGTTCGGCTCGATGCCGGAGCTGCTCTGTCGCGCCGAGCTCGTCGACAAGCTCCAGGCGGTCTGCCACCGCTGCGGCGGCCCGGCGACGATGACGCAGCGTCTCGTCGACGGCCACCCGGCACCCGCGGACGGCGCCACGATCGTCGTCGGCGCCCTCGAGCAGTACGAGGCGCGCTGCCGCATCTGCCACGAGCTCGCCGAACCGGCGCTCGCGACCGGCTAGGCCGCTCGCGCTCCGTCCGCGTTGCTGCGCAACGCGGACGGGCTGGGCACGCGTGACGGGTCGTGGTGTCGTGCTGAGGAGACCGCGCTCTCCTCAGCACGGGAGAGAGCGCACTCGCCCAAGAGCGATCTGGACGAGATGCCTGCCCCGGCGCGGTCGCGCGCGGCCTCCGGCCGGGCGCACCCGCTGGTTCGCCTCGACCTAACGCGCCTGCGGCCGCGTTAGCCCGAGGCCTGAACGGTTACGAGGTACGCAGCCGCCCGGGCCGGAGGCTAAGCCGAGCGCAGCGGGCTTAGCCGTAGGCCGAACCAGCGGCCGGTCCTGCCGCAGGCACGACCGGCCGCGACGACACCGCGACCCCGTCCACAGTCGCCCTTGGGCGAGAGCGCTTTGGCGGCGAAGGCGAGACCACGCTCTCGCCGCAGCCCCACCAACACCCCGCCACGCGCGCCCAGCCCGCCCGCGTTGCGCAGCAACGCGGGCGCCTCGGTTCCCCTCAGAGCCGGATCGTCAGCGTGCCGTCGACGACGGCGACCTCGCCGCCGAGCGACTCGAGCAGCCGCACTGCGACCGCGGCGCCGAGGTCGCGGAGCTCGTGCCCGAGCACGACGCGCGCGGACGACTCGGTGATCGGCGTCACCCGGAGCTCGCGGCCGGCGACGGCGACGTTCACCTCGTCGAGGCCGCCGTGGCGGAGCGCCGCCTGCACGAGCGCCGAGACGCCCCGGTCGACGGCGGCCCGGTCGGTCTCGATCGTCACGCCCTCACCGGAGACGTGGACGCGGTCGTCGCCGAGCCGCTCCGCCGCGGCGTGCGCGAGCGCGAGCGTGTCCGCCTCCCGCAGCACCGGCTCGTAGCGCGCACCCTCGATCCGCGCCGCGAGCGACAGCTCGTCCAGGAGCTCGGCGATCTGCGCGGACGCGGCCGCGATCATCTCGACGTAGCGGTCGGCGGGCGCCTCGAGCTCGACCGTCCGCGACAGCGTCTTGACGAACCCGTGCACCGTCGCGAGCGGCGTCCGCACGTCGTGGCAGGCGAGCGAGACGAGCCGGGAGAAAGAGGTGTCGTTCTGCAGAAAGTCCCCTGGTACCGTGGCGGAGACCCTACCCGCTGTGGCCGAAACGACGCACATACCGATCGATGACCTGCAGGCGGCCGCGCCCGAGGTGCGGATCGGGCTCTCGCGCGCCGGCGTGACCGGCGTCCAGAAGGCGGTGCTGATCGGGCGCGGGCAGAGCGAGAAGCTGATCTCGGCGACGATCGACTGCACCGTCGACCTCGACCCGTCCCAGAAGGGCGTCCACATGTCGCGCTTCCCGGAGCTGTTCGAGGAGGCGATCGAGAGCGTCGTCGACGACGAGGCGTTCCTCGTCGAGGA
>DATFMW010000009.1:0-8515 GCA_035266765.1 Gaiellaceae bacterium
CAGCGAGCGTCTCGACGAGCGCGGTCACGGGGCCGCGGAGCGTGCTCGGAGCGAGCTCGGTGAGGAAGAGGGCGACGCCCAGCGCGAGCGGCGCCGCGAGCGACAGGGCCAGGAGCGAGGTGACCGCGGTGCCGAACAGGAAGCTCGCAGCGCCGTACACCTCGCGGCCCGGCACCGGATTCCACGCGACGTGGCCGACGAAGCCGAGCCCGAACGTGGAGATCGAGAGCCGGGAGCCGTCGACGATCTTCCAGGCGACGAGAACGAAGAGCACCGTCACCGCGAACGCGGCGAGGCCGGCGACGCCCTGGAGCAGCAGGTCGCCGACATGGATCCGCCGCCCTGCGAAGGGGCGGCGGGTCGGGTCGGGGGTTACGTCGAGAGAAGTCACTGCGCCTGCGAGACCGCATCCTCTCCTACGGCTTGATCTTCTTCAGCGTCTTCTCGGCCGCGACGAGCACGACCTTGGGGATCGGCGCGAAGACGAGCGGCCCCGTGTACTGCTTCTTCTGGCCGGCCGTGAGCGCCCAGAAGACGAACTTCCGCAGCTCCGCGGCCTTCGCCGTCTTCGTCGGGAGGATGATGTACGTGAACGTCGAGAGCGGCCACGCGGCGGAGTATTTCTTCGCCTTCGGCGGGTTCACGATCGACATCCGGTTGTTGGCCGGCACCTTCCTCACGGTCTGGGCCGCCTGCTGGATGCCCCGGATGCCCGGGAGCGTGTACTTGCCCGCGGCGTTCAGCATCCGCGCCTTGGCCAGATGGTTCGCGAGCACGTAGGCGACCGAGATGTAGCCGATCGAGCCGGGGGTCGAGGCGATGACCGCCGCGACGCCGTTGTTGCCCTTGCCGCCGACGCCGACGGGCCAGTTGACGGCGGTGTTGTTGCCGACCTTCGCCTTCCACGCCGGGCTGACCTTCGAGAGGTAGTCGGTGAAGGCGAACGTGTCGCCGCTGCCGTCGCTGCGATGCGCGACCGTGATCGCGAGGTTCGGCAGCTTGAGGCCGGGGTTCAGCTTCTTGATCGCCCGGTCGTTCCAGTTCGTGATCTTGCCGAGGAAGATGTTCGCGAGCACCGGCCCGGAGAGGCGCAGCTTCGTGTCGCCGACGCCGGGGATGTTGTAGGTGGGGACGGTGGCCGAGAGCGCCCACGGGATCTGGACGCAGCCCTTGCAGGCGGCCGCCTGGTCGGGCGAGAGCGGCGCGTCGCTCGCACCGAAGTCGACGGTGCGGGCGGTGATCGCGGCGATGCCGCCGCCGCTGCCGATCGACGCGTAGTTGACCTCGCCGCCGGCCGCGGACGCGTAGCCCCGGCCCCAGAGCGCGAGCAGCGGCGCCACGAGCGAGGAGCCGGCTCCCTGGATCGCGGTGGCGCTGTGCCGCGCCGGGGCGGCCTGGGCGGTCGTCGCCGCGAGCGCCGCGACGAGCGCGACCACGGTGAGCGGTGCGATCGTGCGAATGAGCTTGCCGGACTTCGGCATGTCGTTATCTCTCCTCTTCGGGGTGTCACCGCCACCGTAGGAACGTCCGGGCGTCACGTGGGCTACACGGTTGTTGCGTCGTGGTTACGAAGTGGTGAATCGGGCTGGGAACGGCCTGGAACCCGCATGTACCCTCCATCCATGACGATCGACGAGGGGCTGAATCGGATGGAGGCGCAGCTCCAGGAGGAGGGGCAGCGCGTGCTGACCGCCCTCCGCGGCGCGATCCGGGCACTCGAGGAGCGCGACTCGGAGCTCGCGGACGAGGTGATCGCCTTCGACGACGAGGTCGACGGCCTCTTCCTCTCGATCGAGAACGCCGTCCAGTCGCTGCTCGCGCTGCAGACCCCGGTGGCGCGCGACCTGCGGCTCCTGCTCGCGATCCTCCACATCAACCTGCTGCTCGAGCGGAGCGCCGACGGCTGCGTCACCGTCGCGAAGCTCTCGAAGCTCGTCGCCGACGCCGACCCCGACCCGGCCCTCGTCGAGGTGCTCGTCGAGATGGGCGAGCGGGCCGAGGAGATGCTGCGGGTCGCGCTCGACTCGTTCTCCCGCCGCGACCTCGCCGGCGCCGAGAGCCTCGTCGAGCTCGACGAGCTGATCGACCGCGCGAACCGCCGCTTCGTCGAGCGGCTCGTCGACGTGATGGCCGAGGAGGCGCTGCGCGAATGGGGGCTGCGGATGGTCGTCGTCGCCCGCACGATCGAGCGGATCGGCGACCGCGCCGTCGACATCGGCGAGCAGACCGCCTACCTGTTGACGGCCGAGTTCCGCGAGTTCACGGACGCCTCGCACCCCGCCTCCTAGCGGGGCGGCATCCGGGCTAGCGGGCGCCGAGCGCCGAGCGGAGCCGCGGCAGGAGCGCGATCCGCGACCGGTTCTCCTGGCCGTGCAGGAGCCGATCGATGTTCGACCGGTGCAGGTAGACGGCGGCGACGAACGTCGCCGCGCCGAAGGCGATCACCGGGCGTGGGTAGCCGTACACCCACGAGGCGAACGGCAGGAACAGCGTTGCGACGATCGACGCGATCGAGGGGAAGCCGAAGAGCGTCCACACGGCGATCCAGAGCAGGACGCCGCTGCCGGCGGCGAACGGTGCGAGCGCGAGGAACGTGCCGCCCGCGGTCGCGATCATCTTCCCGCCCTTCGCGAAGCGGAGGAACAACGGCCGCCAGTGTCCGATCATCGCGGCGCCGCCCGCGACGATCCCGCACACGTGCGAGACGTAGATGACGCCGAGGAGCGCCGGCACGAACCCCTTGAGGATGTCGAGCGCGATCACGGGCACGCCGAGCGAGATGCCGGCGCTGCGGAAGACGTTGCTCGCGCCGATGTTGCCCGAGCCGATCTCGCGGATGTCCTGGTGCCGGATGAGCTTGACAAGCCAGTAGCCCCACGGACATGAGCCGAGGAGGTACCCGAGGACGACGATCCCCGCGAAGGCCATGCGGCACCCTAGCGTGGCGACGCGTCGGCACGCGACTCGCTTCCTCGACCGTTGTCCGGTACCCGGACACGCCGGTTGGCGAGAACGCCCGGCCGCCGTTTCGATTAGGCTCCGCCCGGATGCGCAGGGGCTCCGTCCTGTCGCTTGTGGCAATCGGCATCGTCGCCGGGGCTATTGCCACTGCAGTCGCGGTCTTCCTGCCGTGGCTTCCGACCCCTGCGTCTCGCGAGGCGGGCCGGATCGACTTCGTGATCTGGTTCGTGATCGGGATCTCCATCTTCGTCTTCGCGGTCGTCATCGCCGCGCTCCTGTACTCGATCGTCCGCTTCCGCGCCGCCCCCGACGACGAGTCGGACGGGCCGCCGATCCACGGCCACACGAAGCTCGAGATCGTGTGGACGCTCATCCCGACGCTGCTCGTGACCGCGATCGGGGTCGTGAGCGCCGTCGTGCTCGCCCAGAACGACGCGCTCGGCAAGGATGTCCTGCGCGTGAACGTCACGGCGCAGCAGTTCGCCTGGAGCTTCTCGTACCCCGACTCGGGGAACCTCACCTCGGCGACGCTCCGGCTGCCGAAGGGCCGTTCGGTGCTCCTGACGCTGCACACGAAGGACGTGATCCACTCGTTCTGGGTGCCCGAGTTCGGGCAGAAGCAGGACACCGTTCCCGGCCTGACGACGACGGTCCACATCACGCCCGACCGGCTCGGCACCTTCCCGGTCATCTGCACGGAGCTGTGCGGCCTCGGCCACGCGCTCATGCGCTCGACCGCGGTCGTGATGCAGCCCGCCGCGTTCCAGAAGTGGATCGCCGGTCAGACGAAGGCGACGAACTCGCCCAACCCGGCGACGGCCGGCCAGGCCGTCTTCACGAACAACGGCTGCGCCAACTGCCACACGCTGAAGGCCGCCGGCGCGACCGGGAAGGTCGGCCCCGACCTCGACAAGCTCGTCCAGGAGGCCAAGCAGGCCGGGCAGCCGCTCGCGGCGTTCGTGAAGCAGTCGATCACCGACCCGAGCGCCTACGTCGCGCCGGGCTACCCGGACCACATCATGCCGAGCACCTTCGGGAGCGCGCTCTCATCGCAGCAGCTCGACGCGCTCGTCTCCTACCTCGTCAGCTCGAGCAAGAAGGGGTGAGTCGAACCACGTGACCGCAACGACCGTTCACCACGAGGCTCACACCCAGGTGCCGACGCCGCCCGGCGGCGCCTGGCGGATGCTCTATCGGGCCGGCTGGATCCGCGCCGCCTGGATGGCGCCGGCGTTCGGCGCGATCGGACTCGGGATCGTCACCGTCCTCCGCTGGTGGGGCGGCTGGCATCCGATCCTCGACACCGCGCCCGACGTCCTCGTGGGGCTCCTCGTCTCCGCCCCGATCGGCTTCCTGGCAGGCATCGGCACCTTCGACTACTGGGCCTACTACGCGACCGGACGCCCGACGCGTCCCGAGGACCATTCGAGCCACGGCGCCCGGAGCTGGAAGGACTACTTCCGCGTCAACACCGACCACAAGGTGATCGGCGTCCAGTACATGGTCACGACGTTCTTCTTCTTCCTCGCCGGCGGGATGCTCGCGCTGCTCCTCCGCGCGGAGCTCGCCAGCCCGGGAGTCCAGTACGTCGATCCGCAGACGTTCAACGGTCTCTTCTCCGTCCACGCGTCGCTGATGATCTTCCTGTTCATCGTCCCGGTCTTCGCCGGGATCGCGAACTTCGTCGTGCCGCTGATGCTCGGCGCGCCGGACATGGCGTTCCCGCGCCTGAACGCGCTCTCGTTCTGGCTGCTGCCCGTCGCCGGGGTCATGATGCTCGGCTCGTTCCTCGTCCCCGGCGGCGCGTTCGCGTGCGGCTGGACGGGCTACGTGCCGCTCTGCTCGACGCACCAGCCGCTCGGCGCCGTCTTCTTCAACCAGGGCGTCCAGTGGGCGGGCGCGTCCTCGATCATGACGGCGCTGAACTTCCTCGTCACGATCATCACCATGCGTGCGCCGGGCATGACGTTCTGGCGCATGCCGCTGCTCGTCTGGGCGAACTTCACCACGTCGCTCCTCGTCGTCGTCGCGACGCCGTTCATCGCCGGGTCGCAGTTCTTCTCGATGTTCGACCACGTGATGCACACCGCGTTCTTCAACACGGCACAGGGCGGCTATCCGCTCGGGTACCAGCACATCTTCTGGTTCTACTCACACCCGGCCGTCTACATCATGATCCTGCCCGGCTTCGGGATCATGAGCGAGGTCATCTCCGTCTTCAGCCGTAAGCCGGTCTTCGGCTACCGGCTGATGGCGCTGTCGCTGATGGCGATCGTCGTGCTCGGCTTCTCGGTCTGGGCGCACCACATGTTCGTCAGCGGCATGGCCTCGTGGCTGCGCGTGCCGATGATGATCACGACGCTCCTCATCGCGGTGCCGACCGGGATCAAGATCTTCAGCTGGCTCGCGACGATGTGGGAGGGGAAGCTCCACTTCAAGACGCCGATGCTCTTCGCGCTCGGCTTCCTCTCGATGTTCGTGATCGGCGGCCTCTCCGGAGTCATGCTCGGCTCCGTCCCGATCGACATCCACATGAGCGACACGTACTTCATCGTCGCGCACATCCACTACGTCCTCTTCGGCGGCTCCGTCTTCACGATCTTCGCCGGCCTCTACTACTGGTTCCCGAAGGTGACGGGCCGCATGTACGACGAGAAGCTCGGGAAGCTCCACTTCTGGCTGACGTTCGTCGGCTTCAACCTGACGTTCTTCCCGATGCACATCCTCGGCACCGAGGGGATGCCGCGCCGCGTCGCCGACTACGCGCCGAAGTTCGCCGACCTGAACATGTTCGTCTCGCTCGCGTCGTTCGCGCTCGGCGCCTCGACGCTCGTGTTCCTCTACAACATGATCACGAGCTGGCGGAACGGCGAGCCGGCGGGCGACAACCCGTGGCGGGCGATGACGCTCGAGTGGCAGGTCACCTCGCCGCCGCCGATCTTCAACTTCGACGAGCTGCCGCAGGTCGTCGGCTCTCCGTACGAGTTCGGCGTCCCGGGAGCCAAGCACGCGATCCTCTCGCCCTCCCGAACGAAGACGCTCGAGGAGGTGGGCGTGTGAGCGAAGAAGGCGTTCACCTGCTGCTCGTCGCGAACGAGACCGTCGGCGAGAAGACGCTCCTGGACGCGCTCCGCAACCGCGGCGACGGCCTGCACGTGACCGTCGTCTGCCCGGTGAACCAGCCGCGCCGGGGTTACGTCGTCTACGCGGACACGCGCCGCGCCTCCGCGCACCGGCGCTTGGAGCGCGCGCTCGAGTACCTGCGCACCGCAGGCGTGCCGGCCGAGGGCTACGTCGTCGAGGGCGACCCGGTGGCGGCCGTCCGCGACGCGCTCGCGACACTGGAGCCGCCCGTGGACGGCGTCCTCGTCTCGACGCATCCCGAGGAGAAGTCGGGTTGGCTCCGCCGCAACGTCGTCGACCGGGTCCGCAACGCCGTCGTCGACCTGCCGGTCGAGCACCTCGTCGCGCACGTCCGCGGCCCGAACGAGGTGAACGTGCTCGTGATCGCGAACGAGACCGTCCTCGGCGTGCCGCTGCTGGAGAAGATCCGCGAGCGGGCGCAGCTGTCCCCGTCGAGCTTCCTGATCATCTCGCCGCAGACCGACCCGAGCCTCGGCGCCCACCCGGAAGCGGACCGGCGTCTGAAGCGCGCGCTGACGCAGCTGCGCGGCGAGGGGATCGACGTGCACGGCCAGGTGGCGCATCCGGATCCGTTCAGCGCCGCGATGGAGGCCGTCCACGACGAGCGGGTCGACGAGATCATCGTCTCGACGTTCGAGCCGCTGAGCTCCGGTTGGCTGCGGAAGGATCTCGTCGACCGGCTGCGCGCCGAGGCGAAGGTCCCGGTCGAGCACGTGATCGTCCCGGTCGAAGCGAGCGTCGAGGTGACCGCGTGACGACGCTCGAGCACGCCGAGGGCCTGGCGCACGACGACGAGCACCACGGGCCGCCCGAGCCGCAGTACAGCTCGCGCGTGCACCCGAGCGTGCTCGGGATGTTCCTCTTCATCGGCTCGGAGATCATGCTCTTCGGCGCGTTCTTCACGGCGTACTTCTTCGTCCGGGTCGTCGCCGGAACGGCGTGGCCGACGCCGCCGTTCCACCTGCCGGTCTTCGTCGCGCTCATCAACACGTGCATCCTCGTGACCTCGAGCTTCACGATGCACTGGTCGCTCCAGTCGATCAAGCGCGGCAACGTCTTCGGGATGCGGGCGGGGATCCTGCTCACGTTCCTGATGGGCCTCACGTTCCTCATCAGCCAGGGCCGCGAGTACTCGCGCGCCGGCTTCGCGCCGAAGGACGGCGCCTTCGCGACGATCTTCTACTGCCTCACGGGCCTGCACGGGGCGCATGTGTTCGTCGGCCTCTCGATTCTGCTGTTCATGACGATCCGGGCCTTCCGCGGCCACTTCTCGCCGGAGAACCATCACGGCGTCGAGCTCGCCGGGATCTACTGGCACTTCGTCGACGTGATGTGGATCGTCGTGTTCCTGACGGTCTACGTCCTCTGACGAGCGAGTACGTCCGGCCGATGCGCAATCCGATCCGCTCCGAGGCGGAGGCGTTCCGCTTCCTGCTGCTCGTGGTCGCGGGCGCGATCGTGATCGCCGTCTGCGCCGCGCTGAACACCTGGCTCGGCGTCGCCGGCGCCGTGCTCGTGCTCGGCGGCCTCGCCGCCTGGCTCCGCGGCTAGGTGCCGCGCCCGACCTGCGCGGGCGCGGCTCTTCGTGTCGGGCCTCCGAGTCCGCGTGAGCCGCGCAGCCGGCGCACCCGCTCCGCAAGCCGGAAAGCGAAGCGGGGCGAAGCGGCTACAACACCGTCCGGTAGCGCACTTCGGTGGTCTCGACGCCGAGGTACTCGCTGGTGCGGCGTCCGCCGTCGGCGCGCCAGCCTTCCCGCTCGTAGAACCGGCGTGCCCGCGGGTTGTCCTCGAGCACCCAGAGGATCGCCTCCTCGTAGCCGGCGGAGCGGAGCGCGTCGAGCCCGGCGGCGTGGAGGGCCGTACCGATGCCGGTGCCCCACTCCTCCGGCAGCACGTAGAGCGCGTACAGCTCGCCGCCGGGCACGTGCGGCCCGTCGCGGCAGGAGCCGACGGAGGCGAAGCCGACGATGCCCGCATCCTGCTCGACCGCGACGAAGACGGCGTCGTGGGCGGCGGGCTCGCGCAGGCTCCGCTCCCACGCCTGGACGCGCCGCTCCGCCTCGATGCCCGCGAGCCGCTCCGTCCCGAAGACGTGCGTGTACGCCGCCTGCCACGTGGCGACGTGGACGCAGGCGAGCGACGCGGCGTCCTCCGCTCGCGCCGGCCGGATCTCCACGAGCCGTTACTTCCCGGCGGACGAGGAGACGAACGACGCGACGGCGGCGATCTGGGCGTCGCTGAGCTTGCCCTTGAACGCCGGCATCACCGCACCGCCGTTCGTGACCTGGCGCTTCACGATCGCGAGCGCCGGCTTGAGCTGGTCGAGGTTGGGGCCGACGGTGCCGGTCGCGGCGGCCGCCTTCAGCGTGTGGCAGCTCGCACACTCGCCCTGGAAGATCTTCTTGCCGTC
>DATFMW010000010.1:0-6523 GCA_035266765.1 Gaiellaceae bacterium
CGAGGCGGCCGCACGCGACCGGCTCGAGCTCGCCCCGCCCGAGTGGAACTGATGCGGCCCGACCGGCCGCCGACCGCCCGTCAGATCTACGCGCTCTCCGCCGCCTTCTGCGTCAAGGAGGGATACGACTGGCCCGCGAACCGCGTCGAGGCGTCCGAGCTGCTCGGCGAGCTGCGCCGCGAGATCGGACACCCGCGCGCCGCGCTCGCCGACAACCCGCTCCACCCGCGCGCGCCCCGGTGGCGGCGGTACGCGGAGTGGGAACTGCACCGTGAGATCGCCGATGCCTTCCTGCAAGCGCGGCGCTAGCATGAGGGGCGTGGCCACGCTCTATGTCCGCAACGTGCCCGTCGAGCTGTACACCGAGCTCCAGCGCTGGGCCGCCGATTCCGGCCGCTCCGTCAACGCCGAGGTGCTGGCACTGCTCGAGCGCGAGGCCGAAGAACGGCGCCGCACGAGCGAGTGGTTCGAGCGGCTTCTCGCCCTGCGCCGCGATCTGAAGCTGACGGACGACGACGCGGACTTCGCGATCCGCGCAATCCGCGAGGGCCGCGACGGTGGGCACAGACCCGACCAAGGCTTCTAGAGCCGTCCTCGACGCGAGCGCGCTCGTCCGTGCGCTCGTCGACGGGGAAGATGCCGCCCTCGCGTGGCTCGACTGCGCGGCGCGCGGCACGTTGAAGGTGTTCTGGCCCGACCTCGTCTACGCCGAGGTGGCGAACGCCGTTCTCGTCTCGGAGCGCGCCGGCCGGCTCTCCCGCCGGGCCGCAGGCGCGGTCGTGCAGGCGACGCTGAGCGTCCCCGTGCGCGCGCTCCGCATCCAGACGCTCGCCGGAGAAGCGTGGGCCGTCGGTGCCGAACGAGGTCTGAGCGCCTACGACGCGTGCTATGTCGTCCTCGCCGAGACGCTCGACGCGCCGCTCGTCACCGCCGACCGCCGCCTCGCCGCCGCCACCGGCAACGCCGTCCTGATCGGAGACTGATCGTGGTCCGCTACAAGGGGGGAATGGCCGACCGGGTCGCACTCGTCACCGGCGCGAACACGGGCATCGGGCTCGCGATCGCCGAGCGGCTCCTCGCCGACGGGTACGCGCTCGGCTACGCGACCGCCGACGGCGAGAAGCGCAACGAAGGGCCGCTCGCCGAGCTCCACGGGCGCTACGGCCACCGGATCCACCGCGTCTCCGGCGACCTCTCCGACCCCGCCGTCCCCGGGCAGCTCGTCGCCGAGACCGTCACCGCGCACGGCCGGCTCGACGTGCTCGTCAACAACGCCGGCCTCTCGACCGCGAAGCCGTTCCTCGACCTCACCGCCGCCGACTTCGACCTCACGTTCGAGATCGACGTCCGCGGCAGCTTCCTGCTCGCCCAGGCGGCCGCCCGGCGGATGCTCGACGGCGGCGGCTCGATCGTGAACATCACCTCCGTCCACGAGCACATCCCGCGGCCCGACTTCTCCGTCTACGCCGCTGCGAAGGCGGCGCTCGGGATGCTCAGCCGCAACCTCGCGCTCGAGCTCGCGCAGTTCGACATCCGCGTCAACTCGGTCGCGCCCGGCGTGATCGCGACGCCCCGCAACGAGGCAGACGCCGAGAAGCTCGACCCTGAGGTGCCGCTCGGCCGCCCCGGCCGCCCCGAGGAGGTCGCCGCGCTCGTCGCCTGGCTCTGCTCCGGCGAGGCCACCTACGTCACCGGCTCGAGCTACGTCATCGACGGCGGCATGATCCAGCAGGTCGTCACCGCGCCCGCCGGCTGATCTCTCGCTGCCTCGCACCGCTTCGCTTTTCTGCTCGCAGAACGCACGAGCCTCTCGGCTCGCGCGGCTCGAGTGGATGGACAGCGGCGAGCGGCGCCCGCGCCTGTCGGTCGCCGCGGCCTGGCGTCGACGGGCTCGCGTCCCGGCGCGAAATTACAGAGGCTTTACGCCGCCCGGACAAGAAACACGGGGTACGCGGGCTCTCATCTTCCGACGGCCGAAACACGCCCAGGAGGAGAGATCCAGATGAGACGACTGATTCTTGCGACAGCGCTCGTGGCGCTGCTCGCGTTCCCCGCCCTCGCCCTCGCCCACAACGGGCACGGCGGCGACAAGGGCGGCAACGGCAAGCACGGCAAGCACGGCGCGGACGTCGCTCGCGTCTCGGCCCAGGCCGGCTGCCGCACCGAGCGTCAGCAGCTCGGCAAGAGCGACTTCGACGACAAGTACGGCACGAACAAGAACAAGGCGAACGCCTTCGGCAAGTGCGTCTCGGGCGGCGCCAAGGGCGCCAAGAGCGCCAAGGGCGCCAAGAGCGCGCGCCAGCTCGAGTTCGCGACGGGGGCGATCAGCTCGTTCGGCGCTGCGAACTGCAACACCGTGCCCGCCGGCTGCGTGCTCACCGCGAGCGGCACGATCGAGGGCAAGCCGATCCCCCACGGCACCTGGTCGGCCTCGTTCACCGTCGTGTGGACGAGCGCGACCGCGAACGGCGACGGCGGCTACTGCGCGCCGACAACCGGCACCGTGCTCCTCTCCGACGGGACGAACTCGCTGACCGAGTCGGTGCAGGGGGAGCTCTGCGAGATCGGCGCCACCGGTGCGAACGTCGGCCACGTCTTCAGCGGCCACGTCACCGTCACGAGCGGCACCGGCACGTACGCGACCGCCACCGGCAAGGCGAAGCTCGGCTTCTACCAGCCGACCGGCTCGAACGCGATCACCGCCGTCCAGCGCGGCTCGATCACCACCGCGTAGGGCTCCGGCTCGGACCCGCCGGACGCGGACGGCGCTCCCTCGGGGGCGCCGTCCGCACGTGCCGGATGCCGCGAGCGGACACCTTCCGGGAGGGCGAGTAGCATCGACATCCGTGGCTGAGGCACCGTTCGTCCACCTGCACGTCCATTCCGAATACTCGATCCTCGACGGGGCGTGCCGTATCCCCGAGCTCGCGAAGCGGGCCGCCGAGCTCGAGATGCCGTCGGTCGCGCTCACCGACCACGGCTCGCTCGCCGGCGCGATCGACCTCTTCAAGGCCGCCGGCAAGGAGGGCGTCAAGCCGGTGATCGGCTGCGAGGTGTACGTCGCCGACGACCGTCGCGCCCAGCAGAAGGGCTACGCGCACCTGACGCTCCTCGCCGAGACGAACGAGGGCTACGCGAACCTGATCAAGCTCAGCTCGCTCGGCTACCTCGAGGGCTACTACTACAAGCCGCGCGTCGACTGGGAGCTGCTCGAGCGGCACGGCAAGGGCCTCGTCGCCCTCTCCGGCTGCCTCTCCGGCCGCGTCTCGCGGGCGCTCGAGGAGGGCCGTGTCGACGACGCCGAGGGCGAGCTCGACCGGCTCGAGCAGATCTTCGGGCGCGACCAGGTGTACGTCGAGATGCAGAACGCGCACCTCGACGTCCAGCAGCGGATCAACCCGCTCCTGCAACAGCTCGCCGCCAAGCGCGGCCTGCCGCTCGTCGCGACCGGCGACGTCCACTACCTCCGCCACGAGGATGCGCGCGCCCACGAGGCGCTGCTCTGCATCCAGTCGGGCGACTCGCTCAAGAACCCGAACCACTGGCGCTTCGAGACCGACCACTTCTACTTCAAGACGCCGCAGGAGATGCTCGGCGACTTCCCCGGCCAGGAGGAGGCGCTGCGGCGCACGCTCGAGGTGGCCGAGCGCTGCAACGTCCAGATCGAGCTCGACCGGATCCTGCTGCCGCACTTCCCGACCCCCGACGGGCGCGACGCGTTCGACTACCTCGTCGAGCTCTGCGAGAAGGGGCTCGCACGCCGCTACCAGACGGTGACGCCCGAGCTGCGCGAACGGCTCCAGTTCGAGCTGAAGACGATCCGCGAGATGGGCTTTGCCGACTACTTCCTGATCGTCTCCGACTTCGTCGGCTTCGCCCGCCGCAACGGGATCGGCGTCGGCCCGGGCCGCGGCTCGGCCGCCGGGTCGCTCGTCTCGTACTCGCTCGAGATCACCGACCTCGACCCGATCCGCTACGACCTCCTGTTCGAGCGGTTCCTGAACCCGGGCCGCAAGTCGATGCCCGACATCGACATCGACTTCGCCGTCGACGGGCGCGAGCGCGTCATCAACTACGTCACCGAGAAGTACGGCCGCGACCGGGTCGCCCAGGTGATCACGTTCGGGACGATGGCCGCCCGCGCCGCCGTCCGCGACGCCGGCCGCGTGCTCGAGGTGCCCTACGGCGTCGTCGACAAGGTCGCGAAGGCGATTCCCGAGGGCCCCGGCCAGACGCTCGAGGAATGCCTGAAGCCCGGCAGCGAGCTGCGGGCCGCCTACGACTCCGACCCGGTCGCCCGCGAGATCGTCGACCTCGCCCGGCCGCTCGAGGGGCTGACGCGCCAGGACGGCATCCACGCGGCCGCGGTCGTGATCGGCGCCGAGCCGCTGATCGAGGTGCTGCCGCTGCAGCAGAAGGGCACCGACCAGGAGGTCGTGACCCAGTTCTCCGGCACGAACATCGAGGCGCTCGGCCTCTTGAAGATGGACTTCCTCGGCCTGCGCAACCTCGACGTGATCGACAAGGCGTGCGGCCTCGCCGGCAACCTCGACATCGGTGCGATCCCGCTCGACGACGAGAAGACCTACAAGATGCTCGCCCGCGGCGAGTCGAACGGCGTCTTCCAGTTCGAGTCGTCGGGGATGCGCGAGGCGCTCCGCCAGGTGAAACCGACCCTCTTCGAGGACCTGATCGCCCTCGTCGCGCTCTACCGGCCGGGCCCGATGGCGTACATCCCCGTCTACGCGCGCCGCAAGAACGGCCAGGAACCGGTCTCCTACCCGGACGAGCGGCTGAAGCCGATCACCGCCTCCACGTACGGCATCTGCATCTACCAGGAGCAGTACATGGAGATTGCAAAGAAGGTCGCCGGCTTCTCCCCCGCTGAAGCCGACGACCTGCGTAAAGCCATCGGCAAGAAAATCCACACCTTGATGGCTTCCCTGAAGGGAAAGTTCCTCGAAGGGTGCGCCGGGAACGGGGTCTCCGCGTCGGTCGCGAACCAGCTCTGGGCCGACATGGAGCAGGCGCAGGACTACTCCTTCAACAAGTCGCACGCCGCCTGCTACGCGCTGATCGCCTACCAGACCGCCTGGCTGCGCGCGAACCACGCGAAGGAGTACATGGCCGCCCTGATCTCCTCGGTCATGAACACGAAGGACAAGGTGCCGTTCTACGTCAACGCGTGCGACGAGCTCGGGATCGAGGTGCTGCCGCCCGACGTGAACACGTCCCAGATCGACTTCGCGGTCGTCGAGGGGAAGATCCGGTTCGGGCTGAACGCGGTCAAGAACGTCGGCGAGGGCGCCTGCCGCGCGATCGTGGCGGCGCGCGAGGAGGGCGGCCCGTTCACGTCGATCTGGGACTTCACCGAGCGGGTCGACCCGACGGTCGCGAACAAGCGCGCGCTCGAGTCGCTCGTCAAGTGCGGCGCGCTCGACTCGACCGGCGCGCCGCGCAAGGGGATGCTCGAGACGCTCGAGCAGGCGCTCGCGTGGGGGCAGCGCCAGCAGGCCGACAAGCTGCTCGGGCAGTCGTCGATCTTCGACCTCGACGACGGCTCCGGCGAGGCCGAGAAGCCGCGGCACCATCCTCCGGTCGCGGCCGGCGAGTACGAGAAGTCCGACCTCCTGAAGATGGAGAAGGAGAGCCTCGGCCTGTACGTCTCCGAGCACCCGCTCACGGCGATCCGCGACCAGCTGCGGCGCCGCACCGACTGCGCACTCTCCGAGCTGGAGAAGCGTCGCGACGGCGAGGTGGTCGTCGTCGGCGGGATCGTCGCCGCGATCAAGCAGATGACGACGAAGAAGGGCGACCCGATGGTGTTCGTCAACCTCGAGGACGTGACCGGCGCGGTCGAGGTGGTCGCGTTCAACTCCGTGTACGCGGCCGCGCGCGAGCTGATCGTGGCCGACCGCGTGCTCGTCGTGAAGGGCCGCGTCGATCACAAGCAGGCGGGCGAGACGAAGCTGATCGCGATGGAGGTGACGGCGTTCGAGGCGACGCCGGAGCGGCGCGAGGTGCGCCTCAAGGTGGACGCGCGCAGCGCGAAGGCGGGCGTCGTTCGCGAGCTCGCGGCGCTCGTGAAGGACTTTCCCGGCGAGGCGCCGGTCTACGTCGACCTGATCACGTCGGTCGGCCCGAAGCTGCTCGAGCTGGGCGAGAGCTTCCGCGTGCGACCGGAGCCGGACTTCTTCGCCGAGGTGAAGCACCTCCTCGGCGAGGCCGCCGTCCAGTAACTCCCGCTCGCCCGCTTCGCGTCGGCCACGCGCGCTGCGCGCGCGTGGCCTTCCGCTCTCGCTTTCCGCTCGCTCGGCAAGCGAGCCGGCGAAGCCGGCTCGCGCCCTCGAGGCCGGGCGGCGCTCTGCCGCGCCCGCCATGTCGGTCGCGACGGCAGGCATGTCACATGGCGCGATCTGCTCGCCCGGGCGCGGCCGTCGTCCAGTAGTTCCCGCTCGCCCGCTTCGCGTCGGCCGGGCGCGCTGCGCGCGCGTGGCCTTCCGCTCTCGCTTTCCGCTCGCTC
>DATFMW010000011.1:0-2733 GCA_035266765.1 Gaiellaceae bacterium
CGCGGGCGCCTCCTCGCCGGAGCAGCTCGACGAGCCGACGGTTGCCGAGCTCGCGCGCGGCATCTCGGCCGCCCTGCGCGTGTACGCGGAGCTCGGGTTCGAGAGCTTCAACCTTGCTCTCTACGGAGCCCCGGCCGAGCACGTGCTGAGCCTGCGCCTGGTCGCGCGCGCGTACTACGGCCCGGCCGAGCGCTCCGACGCGATGTGGAGCGAGCGGCTGCACTGGGAGGCCGCCACCGACGTCGCGCCGGAACGGGTCGCCGAGCTGGCGCGCGCGATCTTCTAGGGCGACGTCGAAGCCGCGGCCGACGCCGTCTCCTGCTCGGCCGCCGCGTGCTGCTCGAATCCGTATGTCACGACCGGCCTCTTCGCGGCGCGCACCTCGTCGAGCCGCCGCACCGGCCGCGAGTGCGGCGCCTCCTTCAGAAGCTGCGGATCCTCTGCCGCCTCGCGCGCGATCGCGAGCATCGCGTCGCAGAACGCGTCGAGCGTCTCCTTCGACTCCGTCTCGGTCGGCTCGATCATCAGTGCCTCCGGGACGATCAGCGGGAAATAGATCGTCGGCGGATGGAAGCCGTAGTCCATGAGCCGTTTCGCGACGTCGAGCGCGGTCACGCCGTAGTCGCGCTTGAGCGAACGGGCCGAAAGGACGAACTCGTGCATGCAGAGCCGGTCGAACGAGACGTCGTAGGCGCCCTTCAGCCGCGCGAGCACGTAGTTCGCGTTCAGCACCGCCGTTGCCGACATCTCGCGCAGGCCCGGCCCGTACATGCGCATGAACGCGTACGAGCGGACGAACACGCCGAACGGCCCGGTGAAGCCGCGCACCTTGCCGATCGTCTGCGGCCGGTCGTAGTCGAGCCCGAAGCTCCCGTCCTCGCGCCGGATCACCTCGGGCACCGGCAGGAACGGCTCGAGGATGTCGCGCACCGCGATCGGGCCGCCGCCGGGGCCGCCGCCGCCGTGCGGCTGCGCGAACGTCTTGTGCAGGTTGATGTGGACGACGTCGAAGCCCATGTCGCCCGGCCGCGAGATCCCGCAGACGGCGTTCAGGTTCGCGCCGTCGTAGTACATGAGCGCGCCCGCCCCGTGGAAGATCTCCTCGATCTCCTCGATGTTCTCGTCGAAGAGCCCGAGCGTGGACGGGTTCGTGAGCATCAGCGCAGCGGTGTGCTCGTCGACCTTGCCGCGCAGGTCCTCGACGTCGATGTTGCCGCGCGCGTCGGTCTGGACCGGGGTGAGCTCGAATCCCGCCATCGTCACGGAGGCCGGGTTCGTCCCGTGCGCGGTGTCGGGGATCACGACCTTGCGCCGCTGCTCGGCCTCGCCGCGGTCGGCGTGGTAGGCGCGGATCAGCATCAGGCCGGTCAGCTCGCCCTGCGAGCCCGCGGCCGGCTGGAGCGAGACCGCGTGGAGCCCGGTCACCTCGAGCAGGATCTCCTGGAGGCGCCACTCGAGCTCGAGCGCGCCCTGCACGCCGTCCTCCTCCTGGTGCGGATGCAGGCTTGCGAACCCGGGAAGCGTCACGAGCCGCTCGTTGATGCGCGGGTTGTACTTCATCGTGCAGGAGCCGAGCGGGTAGAAGCCCGTGTCGACGCCGAAGTTGCGCGTCGAGAGCTCGGTGAAGTGGCGCATCAGCTCGAACTCGGGCACCTCCGGCAGCCTCGGCGGCTCGCTGCGTCGGAGCTCCTCCGGCACCTCCGCCGCGGGCAGGCGCTCCGGGCGCGGGATCGACGACGCCCGGCGGCCGGGCTGCGACTTCTCGTAGATCAGCTTCATCGTGCGACCTCCGCGAGCACGTCGGCAAGCCGGTCGATCTCGGCCGGCGTCCGCTTCTCGGTCGCCGCGACGAGCAGGACGTCGTCCATGCCCTCGTAGTCGCGGCCGAGCGCGTACCCGGGATGGATGCCGCGCTCGCGCGCGTCCCGGATCACGTCGCGCGCGTTCCGTCCGGTTCGCACGGCAAACTCCTTTAACGTTGTCCGATTGGGAAACAACAGCTCGAGCCCGGCGCGCTCCTGGAGGCGCTCCTTGGCGTAGGCGGCGAGGCCGAGGCAGGTCTCCCCCACGTCCCGTAGCCCCTGCGGGCCCAGCCACGTGAGGTAGACGAGCCCGCCGAGGGCGAGGAGCGTCTGGTTCGTCGTGATGTTGGAGGTGGCCTTCTCGCGACGGATGTGCTGCTCGCGGGTCTGCAGGGTGAGGACATAGCCGCGCTCGCCCGCGGCGTCTACCGTCTCGCCGACGATCCGGCCCGGCAGGCGACGGATCAGATCGCCCCGGGCGGCGAGGAAGCCGTAGTGCGGCCCGCCGAAGGACGGGAAGTTTCCCGCAGCCTGGCCCTCGCCGATCGCGAGCGCAGCGCCGTAGCGGCCGGGCGCCTCGAGCACACCGAGCGAGAGGAGGTCGACGTGGGCGATCGGCAGCGCTCCCGCCTCCTCGGCTCTGGCCGCGAGCTCCGGTGCCGGCTCGAGGCAACCGAAGAAGTTCGGCTGCTGGAAGATGACGGCTCCAGCATCGGTCGCGGCGTGCGCGAGCTCCTCGGGATCCGTCGTCCCGTTGTGATGCGGAACCTCGACGATCTCGAGCCCGAAGCCGACGGCGTACGTCTTCACGACCTGTCGCACCTGCGGATTCGTCGCCTCCGTGACGACGACCTTGTTGCGGCCGGTCGCGTTGCGCGCGACGTAGCAGGCGTCGGCGGCGACGACCGCGCCGTCGTAGCCCGAGGCGTTC
>DATFMW010000012.1:0-6961 GCA_035266765.1 Gaiellaceae bacterium
CCTCCTCTGCGACCCGGGTCAGGCGACGCTGAAGCCTCAGGCGGCGCCGCTGCTCGAGCACGTGGCGCGCCTGCTCAACGCGAGGGGACTCACGAACCCGATCCGGGTGGAGGGCAACACGGACAGCATCCCGATCTCGACGCCGCAGTTCCACTCCAACTGGGAGCTGTCGACGGCGCGCGCCACCGCCGTGCTCTCGTTCCTGCTCGCCCACGGCGTGCAGCCCAGCCGACTCTCAGTGGCCGGCTACGCCGACCAGCGGCCGATCGCGTCCAACACGACGGCCGCCGGCCGCAGCCTCAACCGACGAGTCGATCTCGTCGTCCTTCGCGAACAGACCGGGAGCGTGAAACCGTGAAGCGCAAGCTCAAGTTCATCCTGCCTCTACCGATTCTCCTCGTCGTGCTCGCCGCCGCATACATGACCATGCTCGCGCCGAAGAAAGCGGCGGCCGAAGCGCCGAAGATCAACGGCACTCTCGTCGAGCTTTCGGGCGAGTTCGTCATCAACCTCTCCGGCGGCCACTACGCGAAGCTCTCGGTCGCGCTCCTGCTCTCCACGCCCCCGCCGGCGTCGGCGACGGTCGCCGGCACGACGACGCTGCCGCAGGACGCGGCCGTCCGCTCGGTGATCACGGACGCCCTCACCGGGCTCGTCCCGAGCCAGCTGATCGACCGGACCGCCCGCCACGCGGTGCTCGCGAACGTGCTCGCGGAGCTGAAGAGCAAGACGGACGAGCCGGTCACCCAGGTGCTGATCACCGACCTCGCAGTCCAGTGACCGGCGAGCCCGAGGCTACGGACACCGTCGCCTACGAGGCGCTCGTCGCCGGCGACGGCGACGACGAGGCGGGCGACCTCTCGCTCGTGCTCGACGTGCCGGTCGAGCTGGCGGTCGAGGTCGGCCGGACGACGATGACGATCCGCGAGACGCTCTCGATCGCGCCCGGCTCGATCATCTCGCTCGACCGGATGGCGGGAGAGCCGGTCGACCTGCTCGTGAACGGCCGCCGCATCGCCCGGGGCGAGGTCGTCGCAGTGGACGAGGAGTTCGGCCTCCGCGTGACGGAGGTCGTCTCCGAGTAGCTCGCGCTTCCGCGCGAAGAGCTGCGCTCTTCGCGCGTGTGAGGCGGAACTGCGCGAGCGGCAGAGCGCGGTCTGCCGCTCGCTCCGTGCAGTCAGGCTCTGAAGTGGCTGACCGAGCTGACGGGAGGCGCGCCCGATCGTGCGCCTGCGGCGCAGGATCGGGAGCTGCTGGGTCGGCCTCCGCGTAAGCCGCCTGCGGCAGGCTTACGCTCCGGCCCCGGGGTTTGTCCGCGACGAACCGAAGACGCCGATCCGGCGTCGGCGTAACGCAGCGTCAGCGCGTTACGACGACGCGAGCCAGCGGCGTCGCACGCCGAAGGCCTGCGGCGACGCGACAGCCGAAACGATCCGCCCAGATCACCCGACAGGCGAAACAGCACGGAGCGAGCCGGAGACCGCGCTCTCCGGCTCGCACCGTTCCGTCTCTCCCGTGCGCGGCGCTTGCGCTGCGCACGGCCCTAGACGGCGATCTGCTGCTCGACCTCGCCGTCGAAGCGCGCGAGCTCCACGCGGAGCTTACGGCGGGCCGAGGAGAGGATCTGGGAGACCCGGGACTCGGTCACGCCGAGCATGCGGCCGACCTCGGCCCCCGGGACGTTCTTCACGTGGACGAGCGCGAGAACGGTGCGCTCGCGCTCGGAGAGCGCCGCCATCGCCTGGCGGAACTGCTCCGTCCGCTCGTTCGTGAGCAGCGCGTGCTCGGGATCGTCGCCCGTCGTGGTGGCGGCGATCGTCTCGCCGATCTCAGCCTGCTGCTCGTCACCGCGTCCGGAGGGCGTGTTGAGCGAGAGGACGTGCGCACGGTCGAGCTCGCCGAGCGTCTCGCGCAGGTCGACAACCTGGAGGTGGAGCTCGTCGGCCAGCTCGCGCTCGCTGGGCTGCCGGCCGTGGCGGACGAGCCAGGCGTCCTGCGTCCGCTCGATCGAGCGGGCGAGGCTGCGGGAGGACCGGGAGACGCGGTCGAGCCGCCGCAGCTCGTCCACGATCGCGCCGGTCACGCGCATCCACGCGTACTGCTCGAACGTTGCCCCCTTGACGGGGTCGAACCGATCGACCGCCGCGACGATGGCGAGCAGTCCGCAGGAGACGAGATCGTCGAGCTCGCAGTGGGTCGGGAGCTCGCGGATCTTCTTCGAGGCGAGGTACTTGACCATCGGCGCGTACGAGAGAACGAGTCGATCTCGGGCTGCCTGATCACCCTCGTTCTTCCAGGCGCGCCAGAGAGCCTCGGCCTGCGAGGGGGTGAGCCGTGCAACGTGGGGAGCAGTCATTGGAGAATGAACCTCCGCAGTCAGGGGAAGGAGCGACATGCCGATCATCGGGCGGTCTCTCGAGCCACCCCATTCCGGCCTCCGTGCACAGGCCCCTGACGCAACCGTGATCGGCGTCCGCGATAGCGTGGGGGCGCCATCCCCGATTCGGGTGAGGGAACGGCGTTTTCCGGATAGGCGGCGCGCAGGAGGCGGCTCCACGCCTCAAGGGGCCGGGGCGGGCGACGATAACGCGACCGCTGTGAGGTTCGGTCGTCTCTCGGCCCGCGGCGTCGTCGCCACGCTGATCGCGTGGGCGTTCGCCGTCGCAGCCGCCCCCGCCGCGCTTGCCGCCAAAGGCCTGCGCCAGGACCGGACGCCCCTGCCCGCGCAGCTGCGCAACCCGACCGCGACCCACGCCGCCCACGTGGCCGGAACGGGCGGGACGATCGCGCGCACCGTGGCCGGGCTCGCGATCGTGCTCGCCGTCGTCTTCGCGGTCTACTGGCTGCTGCGCACGTACGCGCGCGGGAAGCGCACGCGGGGAGACGGACGGATCGAGGTGATCGCGACGACCCCGCTCGCACCGAACCGCGCCGTCCACCTGATCCGGGTCGGCGACGAGCTGACGCTCGTCGGCAGTGCAGAGGGCGGCGTCACCTGCCTCCGCACGTACTCGCCGGAGGAGAGCGACCTCGTGCAGGCGCAGCTGGACGGCGAGGCCGACCCGCTCTGGCCGCTCGCGGACGGCGCCGCCGCCGCGCCCAGGGGCACGCGCGCGTTCGTCGATGAGCTCCGCCGCCGGACGGCTCGCCGGTGACGATCGTCTCGGCGACGAGCGTGAACGCCGGCGGCGTCTCGACGCCGGTCCAGATCCTCGTCCTCCTCACGCTGATGACGGTGCTCCCGGGCGTGCTCTTCGCCGTCACGGGCTTCACGCGCATCCTGATCGTGCTCGGCTTCGTCCGGAACGCGCTCGGCACCCCGTCGATGCCGCCGAACCAGATCCTCGTCGGGATCGCGTTCTTCCTGACCCTGTTCGTGATGGCGCCGACGCTGCGGACGATCGACCACCAGGCGCTGCAGCCGTACCTCCAGCACAAGGTCTCCGGGAAGCTCGCGCTCGAGCAGGCCGCGCAGCCGCTTCGCACCTTCATGTTCAAGCAGACGAGGACGACCGACCTCGCGCTCTTCGTCGACCTCTCGCACTCGCGGCGGCCGCGCACGCGCGCCGACGTGCCGACGCACGTCCTCGTCCCCGCGTTCATCGTCTCCGAGCTGAAGACGGCCTTCCAGATCGGCTTCCTGATCTACCTGCCGTTCCTGATCATCGACATGGTCGTCGCCTCGACGCTCACCTCGATGGGGATGATGATGCTGCCCCCGGCGCTGATCTCGCTGCCGTTCAAGATCCTCCTGTTCGTGCTCGTGGACGGCTGGCACCTCGTCGTGCAGTCCCTCGTCGGCTCGTTCCACACATGAACCAGGACACCGTCACCCAGCTCGCGATCCAGGCGATGGCGATCGCCCTCAAGGTGGCCGGGCCGTTCCTGCTCGCGGGACTCGTCGTCGGCCTGCTCGTGTCGATCTTCCAGGCGGCGACGTCGATCCAGGAGATCACGCTCTCGTTCATCCCGAAGATCGTCGTCACCGGCGTCGTGATCGCGGTCGGCGGCCCGTGGATGCTCGACCAGCTGCTCGCCTACACGACGGCTCTGTACACGAGCATTCCCTCTCTCGTCGGGCCGTGATGGAGCTCGCTGCGGTGCAGGTGTCGCTCCCGAGCTTCGCGGCGTCGCAGCTCGTGGGCTACGTGCTCGTGCTCTCGCGGGTCGGCGGCCTCTTCGTGCTCGCGCCGATCTTCTCGGCCCGGCTGATCCCGACCCAGGCGAAGCTCGTCGTCGCCGGGGCGATCTCGTTCGCGCTGATGCCGCTCGTGACGAGCGGCGTCACGGTGCCGACGGACATCTCGGTCGCGCCGCTGATCCTGAAGGAGCTGCTGACCGGGCTCGCGATCGCGCTCGGTCTCGCCGTCGTCTCCGCCGGCATCCAGGCCGCCGCCTCGGTTCTCGACGTCGCGATCGGCTTCTCCTTCGCCGAGCTCGTCGACCCGCTCATGCAGGGCCAGTCCGCGGTGATCGGCCAGTTCTACAGCCTGTTCTCGGTGCTCGTGTTCCTGCTCATCGGCGGCGACCGGCTGATGATCCAGGGGCTCGTGGCGAGCTACCGGCTCGTACCGCTCGGCACGGTGCCGAGCTTCGCCCAGGTCGGCGGGCTCGCGGAGAACGACCTCGTGCAGATCGCCCTGATCGGGATGGAGGTGGCCGCTCCCGTCCTGATCGCGCTCGGCCTCGTCGACATCACGCTCGCGCTCGTCGCCCGCACCGTGCCGCAGATCAACGTTTTCATCGTCGGCCTGCCCGGGAAGATCCTCGTCGGGATCGGCGCGATCTCCGCCTCGCTCCCGTTCATCACCGGCCACGTGCAGGACATGCTGCAGCAGGCCGTCTACCAGGCGCTGATCGCGCTGCGGGTGCACTGAGATGGCGCCGCGCGACGACCGGACCGAGAAGGCGACACCGAAACGACGAAGCGAGGCGCGCGCGAAGGGCCAGGTCGCGAAGTCGGCGGACCTGAGCTCGGTCTCCGGCCTTGTTGCCGCCTTCGCTGCACTCATGATCGGCGGCCCGCACATGGTGGCGCAGCTGAAGGCGCTCGTCGTGCAGGGCCTCTCGCAGTCGGGGAACACGCGGCTCGCCACGAAGGCCGGGATCGGCTCGCTGACGACGTGGGGAGCGCACGCGTTCGTGGTTGCGGTGGCACCGGTCGTGCTCGCCGCGGCGATCGCCGGGCTGCTCGTGAACGTCGCCCAGGTGCGTCTCAAGATCAGCTTGACGCCGTTCAAGCCGACGTTCTCGAAGCTCAACCCCGGCCAGGGCCTGCGCCGGCTGTTCGGCCCCTCCGGGCTCGTCGAGGCGGGCAAGGCGATCGTAAAGCTCGTCGTCGTCGGCGGCGCTGCGTTCCTCGCCGTCTGGCCGAAGCTGCCGAGCCTCGGCGCGCTCGTCGGCATCCCACCCGCGGCCGTGCTCTCCCAGATCGGCGGCCAGATCACGTCGATCGTGTTCCGGGTCGGCGCCCTCCTGCTCGTCCTCGCGATCGCCGACCTCTTCTGGCAGCGCCACAAGATCGACAAGTCGCTGCGGATGACGAAGGAAGAGGTCAAGCAGGAGACGCGCCAGGCGGACATCGCGCCGGAGGTGCGCGGCGCGATCCGGCGCAAGCAGTTCCAGCTCGCCCGGCGCCGGATGCTCGCCGAGGTCCCGACCGCAGACGTCGTCGTCGTCAACCCGACCCACTACGCCGCCGCCCTCCGCTACGACGGCACGAAGCCCGCGCCGGAGCTCGTCGCCAAGGGCGTCGATCACGTCGCGGCGGCGATCCGGGCCGCCGCGGAGGAGCACGGCGTGCCGGTCGTCGCCGACCCGCCGCTCGCGCGGACGCTCTACCGGCAGGTCGAGCTCGGCGCCGAGATCCCCGAAGAGCTCTTCGCCGGCGTCGCGCAGG
This sequence comes from Gaiellaceae bacterium, assembly GCA_035266765.1. GTDB lineage: Bacteria > Actinomycetota > Thermoleophilia > Gaiellales > Gaiellaceae > Palsa-739. The sequence continues at coordinate 5,900 of DATFMW010000012.1, forward strand.
TGCTCGCGTACGTCTACCGCATCGCCGGCCGGCGACGCCACGCCGCGCGGCGGCGCCGTGCGGTGCTCGAGAGCGCATGACTCAAGCGGCTGCGCCGCCGTCCGATAACCCGACCGCTGTGCGACGCTGTCGTCCCGCTCGGCTGACCACCTCGGCTCCCTCTGGGGGTCGCTAGCCGTGGACTCGTTCGTCGGGAAACTGCTCCGCCACAGCGATCTGGCCGGGATCGTCGCAGTCGTCCTCGTCGTCGTGATGATGATCGTGCCGCTCCCCTCGGCGCTGATCAGCATCCTCGTCACGCTCAACATCGCCACGGCGCTCTCGATCATCGCCGCGACGATGTACGTGAAGCGAACGCTCGAGTTCGCGGCGTTCCCGTCCCTGCTCCTCCTCACGACCCTCTTCCGCCTCGCGATCAACGTGAGCGTGACGAGGCTCGTGCTCGTTCACGGCGAGGCCGGCAGCGTAATCCACGCGTTCGGCTCCTTCGTGGTGGGTGGCAACCTCGTTGTCGGCCTCGTCGTGTTCCTGATCCTCGTCGTGATCCAGTTCGTCGTGATCACGAACGGCGCCGGGCGCGTCGCCGAGGTGGCGGCGCGCTTCACCCTCGACGCGATGCCCGGCAAGCAGATGGCGATCGACGCCGATCTGAACGCCGGCCAGATCACCGAGGCGGAAGCGCGGCACCGCCGCCAGGAGATCTCCCGGGAGGCGGACTTCCACGGCGCGATGGACGGCGCCTCGAAGTTCGTGAAGGGCGACGCGATGGCGGGCGTCGTGATCGTCGCCGTCAACCTGCTCGGGGGGATCGTCGTCGGCGTGCTCCAGCACCATCTCAGCTTTTCGACGTCGATCCACACGTATTCCCTCCTGACGGTCGGCGACGGCCTCGCCGCCCAGATCCCCGCCCTGCTGATCTCGACGGCAACCGGCATCCTCGTCACCCGCTCCGCCTCGAGCGCCGATCTCGGCAGCGAGATCACCGCGCAGCTGCTCGGGCATCCGCGCGTGCCGATGATCGCGGGCGGCGTGATCGTGGCCATGGGGCTCGTCCCCGGGCTG
>DATFMW010000013.1:0-6197 GCA_035266765.1 Gaiellaceae bacterium
TCGTACACCTCGGCCTGGTCGACGCCGCCCTCCTCGCACACCTCGGCGGCGAGCTGGCGGAGCGTCTCGTGCGCGCGTTCCCGCAGGAGATCGAGCGCCGCCGGGTCGAGCATCGTCGCCGAGATTCGCGAGATCACGTCCGCGCCGAAGGGCTGCTGCGCGTTCAGGACGGAGTGCACTGCGCGCGGCTGGCCCGTCTCGAGGTCGAGCAGGGTCGCGACGACGGTCGTCGTGCCGAGGTCGAACGCGATTGCGTGCCGCCGCTGCGACGTGTCGCCCGGCTCGACCGCGGTGAGGAGGTCGTCGACGAGCACCGCCGTCACCTTCCAGTCGGCCTCGCGCAGCGTCGTCCCGAGCTTGCGCGCGACCGCGAGCGGCACGCGCGGCTCGACGTCGTCCATCGCCGCGAGCAGCCGCTCGAGATCGGAGGTCTGATCCTCGAGCGTCGGCTCGGTGAGCTCGACGTAGCGCTTCTGCACCGCGGGGCGCAGGATCACGTGCCGCCCGACGCCGACGAGCGCCGCCTTCGGGCGCGTCTGAAGCGGGGGCACCTCGACGGTCAGATCCTCGTGGGCGGTCGCCCGGCAGGCGAGCCGCCAGCCGCCCTTCAGCTCCTCGATCGTGAACGCGCGCGGGTCGACCGAGCTGACCGGCATGTTCCCGGAGACGACCCGCACCTTGCACTTCTTGCACGTGCCGTGGCCGCCGCAGGTCGAGTCGATCGCGATCCCGTTCCAGCTCGCGGCGTCGAAGACGGTCGTGCCGGCGAGGACGCGCGTCTCCTTGACCGCGTGATCCCCGGCCGTCTGGAGGAAGCGGAGCCGGACCCGCTCGGGCCCCTCCTCGTCGAGCTCCGTGACCGGCGCTGCGCTCACGCCTGGGCCGCCGCCTGTCTCGCGCGGTAGCGGGCGATCCAGTGCGCGCCCCATTCGTCGCGGCCGAGCAGGAAGTCGGTCGCGCGGACGGCCTCGACGGTCTCGTCGCGGCGGGCGTCCATGATCGCGCTCGTCAGCCCGTGACTCTGCGCGACCGCGAGGAACGCGGCCCCGAGCGTGTGGCGCCCGGGCAGGCCGAACGACGTGTTCGAGGCGCCGCAGGTCGTGTTCACGCCGAGCTCGTCGCGCAGCAGGTGCAGCGTCTCGAGGAAGAGCGTGACCGCGCGAGGCTCCGCACCGACCGGCATGGCGAGCGGGTCGATCAGGATGTCCTCGGGCGGGATGCCGTGGTCGCCCGCCACCGAGACGATCTTGCGCGCCACCTCGAGCCGCCGCTGCGGCTCCATGGGGATCTCGTCGTCGTTCGCGAGCCCGATCACCGCGGCACCGTGACGCGCGACGATCGGAAGGATCGCCTCCAGGCGTTCGTTCTCGCCGGTAACCGAGTTGACGAGCGCCTTGCCCTCGTACGCCGAGAGGCCGGCCTCGAGCGCCTCGATCACCGAGGAGTCGATGCAGAGCGGCAGGTCGCAGAGCCCCTGCACCATCGGTACGGCGCTCCGCATCAGCTCGATCTCGTCGGCGAGCGGGTCGCCGACGTTCACATCGAGCATGTCGGCTCCGCCCTCGACCTGCTGGGCAACGTCGATCTCGAGCTGCGACAGGTCACCCGCCTGGAGCTGCGCCTGGAACGCCTTCCGCCCCGTCGGATTGATCCGCTCGCCGATCACACAGAACGGCCGGTCCGGGCCGATCACGACCGTCTTCGACGGCGAGGAGACGACGGTCTCCATCAGGCGGTCACCTGGGAGCGCTTGCGCTGGATGAGGTCCTTCGCGAGGCGGACGGCGGTGGAGGCGTCGGCCGCATAGCCGTCGGCGCCGACGGCGTCCGCGTACTCCTGGGTGACCGGTGCCCCGCCGACCATCACGATCACCTGGTCGCGCAGCCCGGCCTTCTCGAGCGCGTTGAGGTTCGCCTTGAACATCGGCATCGTCGTCGTGAGGAACGCGGAGAAGCCGACCACGTCGGGCTTGTGCTCGACGATCTTCTCCACGAACACCTCGGGGGCGACGTTGACGCCAAGGTCGTGGACGGTGAAGCCGGCGCCCTCGAGCATGATGTTGACGAGGTTCTTGCCGATGTCGTGCACGTCGCCCTTGACCGTGCCCATCACGTAGGTGCCGACCTGCTCGACGCCGGTCTCGGCGAGCAGCGGCCGGAGAATGTCGAGCGCGCCCTGCATCGCGCGCGCCGCGATCAGCATCTCCGGGACGAAGAAGTCGCCCCGCTCGAAACGCGCGCCGACCTCCTCCAGGCTGGGGATGAGACCGTCGTAGAGCATCGACTCCGGCGACAGTTCCTCGGCGAGGCCCTGGTTGACGAGGTCCTTCACCTCGGGGGCGTTGCCGACCAGCGTGTTGTCGAACAGGCCTTGCAGGATCTCCTCGTGCGTCATGCGGCACCTCGCGTGTTCGGACTGGGGTAGCTGGATGTGCAACCAATGTTGAGAATATGGCAACTAGTGTTCATGGGAGTCAAGCGGTCGCGGCCCGGGCGCCGTCGCGGTGGCCGAGTCGCAGGGCGAGCTCGCCGCACTCCGCGATCAGGAGTGGGGCGAGCGCGGCAATGCGCTCGGAGGTGAGCCGGGCGCTCGGCCCGGAGATCGAGAGGGCGGCGATCGCGTCGCCGCTCGGGCCGAAGACAGGGGCGGCGAGCGCGGAGAGGCCCAGCTCGAGCTCGTCGATCGAGGTCGCGTACCCGGCGATGCCGATGCGCCGGAGAGCGGCGGAGGGCTTGTCGGCGAGGCCGAAGGCGAGAAAGCACTTGCCGTTCGCCGCCGCTTCGAAGGGGACCGGCCGGCCGACCCAGTCGGTCACGCCGACGAGGTGGGCGGTGTCCTCCTGGGCGAGGTGCTCGACCCCGTCGGGGCCGGGCACGGCGAGGTTGATCGTCTCCCCGGAGGCCTCCGCGAGCCGGTGGAGCGACGGCTGGGCGAGCTCGACGAGCGTGGCGGCGCCATCGCGGTTTGCGAACCGGAGCAGGACGGGCCCGGGGCGGAGACGCCCGCGCTCGCCGAGCCGCTGGATCAGGCCCTGACGCTCGAGCGCGGCGACGAGCCGGGAGGTCGTGCTCTTCGGGAGGCTCGCGCTGTCGGCGAGCTCACCGATCGAGGGCGGCGAGGGCGCCTCGACGACACGCACGAGCAGCTGCGCCGCGCGCTCGATCGCCTGCGTCCCTGTCGTGGCCTCGGTGGGCATCGCTCACATCGTGGAACTAGTGTTCCACAGAGATTGTGGCGATGAGAAGGGGCGGCGTCAAATCGGGCTTCTGCGTCATTCTTCGGCGATGGCCGACACGCCTGTGGTGACGGAGCGACTCGAGCTGCGCCCGCTGCCCGCGCCGGCGGCAGCCGCGCTGCCAGGCGATCGCGAGGCCGCGACCCGCGTCCTCGGTACGACGCTGCACCCGGACTGGCCGCAACGTGATCTTCTCGACGTCCTGCCCCTGCAGGCGGCGGCCGCGCCGGACGACGAGCGCTTCGGTGTCTGGCTGATGATCGAGAGGGAGACCGCAACCGTCGTCGGGGACATCGGCTTCGTCGGGCCGCCGGACGACGGCGGATTGGTCGAAATCGGCTACAGCGTCATTCCCGATCGGCGCCGCCGCGGATACGCGACGGAGGCGGCGCGCGCGCTGGTGGATTGGGCGCTCCGCCAGCCGGGTGTCGGCATCGTGGTCGCTGGCTGTGACCCGGACAATGTGCCCTCCGTCCGCACGCTCGGACAGGTCGGCTTTGTCCGCACCGGAGAGGCGGACGGGCAGATGCGCTGGCGCTACGGCGGGCAGAAGAAGCAGGGCTGATCCTCAGAGCCGCGCGTCCCGCGCGCCGGCGACCTCGATCCGGAACCCGTCCGGATCGAGGAAGAACGTCGCGTAGTAGCCCGGGTGGTACTCCGGCCACAAGCGCGGGGCGTGGAGGATCTCGACGCCGGCGGCGACCGCGGCGGTGTGGGCGGCGTCCACGTCCTCCCTGCCCTCGACTGCGAACGCGAGGTGGTGGAGGCCCGGCGCGTACAGCTCGAACTCCTGGCCGTCGAGCGCCTGGCGCAGGCCGAGCGAGCCGGAGCCGGGAGTGGGGAAGCGAAGGTAGTGGATCCGCTCGCCGCGCTCGCCGACGACGAGGAACGGCTCCGTCACGAGCCCGAGTGGGCCGAGCACCGCGGTGTAGAACGCGAGCGATCGCTCCAGGTCGCGGCAGACGAGGTCGACGTGACCGAGTCCGAGCAGCATCAGAGGATCGCGACGACGCGGGCCGGCGCGGCGCTCGCGCGCACGACCTTGAGCGGGAAGCACGCGACCGTGAAGCCGGTCGGCGGCAGCTCGCCGAGATTGCAGAGCCGCTCGATCTGCGAGTACGGCAGGTCGGCCTGGTGCGCCGCCCAGAAGATCCCCGGCTCGTCGCGCTCCAACGCTTCGGTCGCCTGGAGGTGCAGGGGCCGGTCCCAGCCCCACGCGTCGATGCCCATCACGCGCACGCCGCGGTCGTACAGCCAGTGCGTCGCCTCGGCGGTCACGCCCGGGCCGCGCAGCATGTAGTCCGGCTCGGCGAGGAAGCGGTCGCAGCCCGTCCGCACGAGCACGATGTGGCGCTCGGCGAGCTCGTGCCCGGTCGCTCCGAGGGCCGCTTCGAGGTCGGCGACCGCGATCGCGTCGCCGTCGGCGCGGCCGTCGAAGTCGAGGACGACGCCGGGCCGGAAGAACCAGTCGAGCGGCAGCTCGTCGATCGTCTCGGCCGGGCGCCCCGCGATCGTCGAGTTGTAGTGCCAGGGCGCATCGACGTGGGTGGAGTTGTGCGTCCCGAGCGTGAGCGTCTCGCGCGTCCAGCCCTCGCCGTCGCGCAGCAGCCGCGCCGGCACGCCGAGCATCGCCTCGATCTCGGCCGCGCCGTCCGCGTGCGAGGCGTATTCGACGCCGGTCGCGAGCGGGGGCGGCGCATCCTCCGGGCTCGGCGCGATCGGCGCCGACAGGTCGACGATCCGGGACACGCCGGGGAGCCTAGATCGACTCGCTGATCCGCGCCGCGACCCAGACGCCGGCGATGGCGCCGAGCGCGGAGCAGACGAGCGACGCGAGCCCGAACGCGCCCGCGCCCCACGCCTCCGGGAGGAAGCCGCCGGCCGTCGAGCCCGCCGCGAGGCAGAGCCAGAGAACGCGTCTGTCCATGGCGTCGCTATCGGCAGCGCGGGGCGGATCCTCGACCCTCGCGGGTGCGCAGTGCCTCTGTAAGGCCTCGGTAAGGCGGCCGCGGAGGATGCAAGTTTCTTCCGCGGGCCGGATTCTCTACGCCAACGGGCCGAACACGGCTGAACGTTCCCCGCCGACTGGAGGCACCATGCATCGTCCCCTCGGAACCCTGCTCGTGGCCGCCGCTCTCGCGTTCGCAACGAGCGCCGCCGCGGCGGCTGTGACGGCGCCGAGCCGGGCCCCTCACGTGAAGAGGACATCGAGCCACGCCGCGTCGAAGCACGGCAGGCACCGGCACCGGCACCGGCACCGGAAGCCGAAGATCTCGGCGTCGACGGCGAAGACGACGCGTGCGACCACGCCGGCGGCGCCCACGGGTACGGCTGCGGCCGGACCGACGGGGACATCGCAGGTGCACACAGGGATTACGGCGACGGTCTTCTGGGTCGGCGAGCCGGTCGGCAACGGCTCGAGCGCGAACAACGCGATCAGCGCCTACGACGACGCATGGGAGACCCACTTCGGCGGCTTCGACGACTACACGGTCGCGCGCGTCCCGCCGACGTACGCGAACGGGCTCGGGTTCGCGCCGAAGGAGAACCCGTTCTACCTCGACCTGCCCTACGACGACGTCAACAACAAGGCGGCCTACGCCGATCGTGGCTCAATCGTGCCGTGGGCCGGGACGGCAGCGGGTGCCGCCTGCCTCGCGCGGGGGCATGCATGCTCGCTGATGAAGAACCACTGGGTGAAGCTGTGGCGGACCGTCGCCGGGGTCACCTACACGGCCTATGGGCAGATCGAGGACGCGGGGCCGTACGTCTACGACGACGAGACCTACGTGTTCGGCACGGGCGACGTCCGGCCGCAGTCGAAGCGGGCGAGGAATGCCGGCCTCGACGTGAGTCCGGCGCTGCGCGACGCCCTCCACTTCACGGGGGTCGATCGCGCCGACCAGCAGAACGGCGACTCGAACACCGTCAGCTGGCGGTTCGTCTACTCGAGCCAGGTGCC
>DATFMW010000014.1:0-2048 GCA_035266765.1 Gaiellaceae bacterium
TGCGCACCATCTCGATCACGCCGAGCGAGTGCCCATGCGCAGTGTCGACGACGATCACGTCCGCGCCCGCCGCCGCGAGCGCCTGGGCGCGCTCGAGCGAGTCCGGCCCGACGCCGACGGCAGCGCCGACGCACAGCCGGCCGCGGTCGTCCTTCGTCGCCTGCGGGAACTCGATCTTCTTCTGGATGTCCTTGACCGTGATCAGCCCGCGCAGCCGGCCGTCCGCGTCGACGACGGGGAGCTTCTCGATCTTGTGCCGGTGCAGGATCTCCTCCGCCTCCGCGAGCGTCGTGCCGACCGGAGCGGTGACGAGGTTCCGCGACGTCATCAGCGCCGAAACCGGCTGCTCGACGTCGTTCTCGAAGCGGAGGTCCCGGTTCGTGAGGATGCCGACGAGCACGCCGACCTCGTCGGTGATCGGGACGCCGGAGACCTTGTAGCGGGCCATCAGCTCGAGCGCCTCGGCGACGCGTGCCGCAGGCGGCAGCGTCACGGGCTCGACGATCATCCCCGACTCGGAGCGCTTCACCTTGTCCACCTCGGCGACCTGCTCGGGGATCGACAGGTTCCGGTGCAGGATCCCGAGCCCGCCCTCGCGCGCGAGCGCGATCGCGAGCCGCGCCTCGGTGACGGTGTCCATTGCGGCTGAGACCACCGGGATGCCCATCTCGAGGGAACGCGTCAGCCGCGCCCGCGTAGAGACGTCGTTCGGAAGCACGCGCGACTCGGCCGGGACGAGCAGGACGTCGTCGAAGGTCAGCCCCTCGCGGGCGAACTTCCGGTCGAGCTCGATCAGCCGCTGCACGTCCTCGGGACGAAGCTCGATGCTCACGCGAAGATCCCTTGGATGCACAAAACCCAGGCTTCACCGGATCGCCTGGGCTCGGAAACGGGGACTGCGGAACGGACTTTCAAGGAGAAGCGATGGTACCACCGTCGGCGGATGCGCCCCGCCGGCGACGCAAACACGCCCCTAACACCGGCTGGCTACGGTGGCGGCAATGCGGGTGCTGATCGCCGCAGCCGGTGTCGTCTCCCTCCTCGCGGGCGGAGGAGCGGCCGGCCCACACGTCCAGACGCTCTACAAGAGCCCAAGCGGCCCCATCGCCGCGTTCGCGCAGGACGGCTCGCTCCTCTCCTGGTTCGAGCCGGGCAAGCAGAGCTGCAACCACGTCCAACTGCTGTCGCTCGACGGCGTGCGGGTGACGCTGCCGAATCAGAGGTCCGGCAACCAGAACGTCACGTGCCGCTGGAACGTCACGGGGCCGATCCGGCTCGCGCTCGGCGGAACCCGCGTCCTCTGGAGCCTCTACGAGCAGGCGCCGGTGGAATACGACTATGTCGTCGGCGCGAGCGTGAGCGACCGCCGGGAACGTCGGTTCCAGGAGATCGCACACGGCCACCGCGGAGCCGGGCTCTGGCTCGGCGGCGTCGCGGGCGACGGGTCGACGCTCGTCTACTCGACCATCGCCGTCGGCTACGTGAACCGGCTCTCGTGCCTCTCGGGCGGCTCCTGCAAGCTGCGCGTCATCGGCGGCTCCGTGCTGCGCGTGGTCGGCCGGCGCTACGTCCCGATCAAAGGCATCGGCCCCACGATCGACATCGCAGCTTCCGGCACCCGAATCGCCTACATCCCGGCCGGGCCGGCCGTCGACCGCAACGGCAGCCCGCTACCGAGCCCGGACCGGCCGATCGAGGTGCGAGACGCACTCACCGGCGCATTCGTGTCGCGCGTCGAGCCGGCGGGAGTGCCCGAGCGGGTCGCGCTCTCGCCCCACGTGCTCGCCGTGCTGGAGAGAACGAGCCGCGGCCCGCTGGTCGAGTGGTTCGACGCCGCCCGCGGCGGGCAGCGCCTCGGCGCCGTCCGCCTGGCGCGCGGGGTGGGCGACAACCTGTCGGCGAGCGACCAGTTGATCGCGTTCCACGTCGGTCGCTCGCTGCGCGCGATCGACGTCGCGACGCACACGGTGCGCGTCCTCGCGGAGGCGGCGTCGACGCCGATCGGCCTCTCGCTCGAGGGCAGCCGCCTCGCCTGGGCCGAGAACGTC
>DATFMW010000015.1:0-4713 GCA_035266765.1 Gaiellaceae bacterium
GTCGTCTTCGACTACGGCAACAACATCCGCCCGCAGGCGGCCGCGGCGGGCCTGACCGAGGCGCTCGAGATCGACATCTTCACGGAGCGGTACCTGCGCCCGCTCTTCTGTCGCGGCATCGGGCCGTTCCGCTGGGTCTGCGTCTCCGGCGAGGTCGGCGACCGCGACCTGATCGACGACCTCTGCCTCGAGCTCTTCGCCGGCGAGGAGCGCGTGACGACGTGGATCGAGCTCGCGCGCGAGCACGTGCCGCTCCAGGGATTGCCCGCGCGGATCGGCTGGCTCGGTCACGGCGAGCGCTCGCGGCTCGCGCTCGCGGTCAACGACGCGGTCGCGGACGGGCGCCTCGCCGGGCCGGTCGCGTTCACCCGCGACCACATGGACGCGGGCGCGATGACCCATCCGTTCATCATCACCGAGCGCATGCGCGACGGCTCCGACTCGATCGCGGACTGGCCGGTGCTCGACGCCCTGCTCCTGACGGCCTCGATGGCCGACCTCGTCGTCATGCACGCGGGCGGCGGCGGCTATGCGGGCTACTCGCTCAGCGCGGGCGTCACGGTGGTCGCGGACGGGACGCCCGGCGCTGCGGTGCGGCTGCGGCGGGCGCTCGACGTGGACACGGGGCTCGGCGTGCTGCGGCATGCCGACGCCGGCTACGAGGAGGCGCGCGCCGAGGCCGAGCGCGCAGGACTGGGACTCGGAAACGACGAGGCGGGCGACTACCCGGAGGAGGGCGCATGAGAGAGCTCGACGCAGCGGCGGTGGAGGCGGCGGTTCGCGGCGGGTCGGTGCTCGCGTGCGGGGGCGGCGGCTGGGTCGATCACGGCTACCTCGTGGGACAGACGGCGATCTCCTACGGGACGCCGCGGCTGGCCACGCTCGACGAGATCGACCCCGACGCGCTCGTGGTCACGGTGACCGCGATCGGCGCGCCCGGGGCGGCGGCGTGGGAGATGCGGCCGCGCGACTACGTGCGTGCGTTCCAGCTCCTCGCGGCGGAGCTCGACGCTCCCGTGGTCGGGACGATCACGGCGCAGAACGGCTCCAGCACGACGTGCAACGGCTGGGTGCAGTCCGCGGTGCTCGGGACGCTCGTGCTCGACGCGGCCGGCGACGGCCGCGCGCACCCGACCGGGAAGATGGGCTCGATCGGGCTCACCGCCGAGGCCGGCTACGTCGCCGTCCAGTCGGTCGCCGGCGGCAACCGCGCGGACGGGCGCTACCTCGAGGCGGTCGTGCGCGGGCCGGTGGCGCTCTGCGCGAACGTGCTGCGCACGGCGTCGGATCAGTCGGGCGGCTTCATCGCGTCGGCGCGGAACCCGGTGCGCGCGAGCTACGTGCGCGAGCACGCGGCGGTCGGCGCGATCTCGCTCGCGCTCGAGCTCGGCGAGGCGATGGTCGCCGCCGAAGAGCGCGGGGCGGACGCCGTGATCGACGCGATCGTCGGGCGGCTCGACGGGAAGATCCTCGCCCGCGGCCCGGTGCGCGCGAAGGAGATGCGCTACGAGCACGCGTTCGACATCGGCTCGCTCTCGGTCGGCGAGGTCGAGCTCGGCTACGTCAACGAGTACCTCACCGCCGAGTCGAGCGGCGAGCGTCTGTCGACCTTCCCCGACGTGCTGACGACGCTCTCGCTCGCGGACGGCCGCCCGGCGGCGATCAAGGATCTCGCCGACGGCGACGAGGTCGCGGTGCTCTATGCCGACAAGTCGAAGATCCCGACCGGCGACGGCGTGCGCGACCCGTCCGTGTACCCGGAGGTCGAGGCGATGCTGGGGAAGCCGCTGGCCGCGCATGCCCTCGCCTGACGGCACGCGGATCGCGGCGCGGCTCGAGGCGCTGTGGCAGATCGCCCACGGGCCCGCGGGCGGCGCCGACCGTCCGGCCTGGTCGGCCGCGGAGGCGGCGGCGGTGCGGCTCGTCGCCGGCTGGGCGCGCGAGGCCGGGCTCGAGCCGGCGCTCGACCCCTACGGGAACCTCTGGGCGGCGCCGGCCGGCGCCGGCGGGCCGCTCGTCTCCTCGGGCTCGCACGTGGACACGGTCCCGGACGGCGGCCGCTTCGACGGGGCGCTCGGCGTCGTGCTGGCGCTGGAGGCGGCGGAGGCGCTGCCGGGCCGGGTGGCGCTGCTCTCGTGTGCGGCCGAGGAGGCGCCGCGCTTCGGCGCCGGGACGCTCGGCTCGCGGCTCGCGACCGGCGTGCTCGGTGACGACTCGCTCGACGGGGTCGTCGACGCGGACGGCGTGACCGGGCGCCAGGCACGCGACGGGTTCCTCGCCGAGCTCGGCGACCTGCCGCGGCTGGAAGCGCTGCCGCTCGACCGGGTCGCGACGCACGTCGAGGTGCACGTCGAGCAGCGCGGCGAGCTGCACGCGCGGGGCGCGCAGCTCGGCGTGGTGGAGCGGGTCGCGGTGCCGCACCGGCACGAGGTCGTGGTCGAGGGCCGGGCCGGTCACGCGGGCGAGGTGGCGATGGCGACCCGCGCCGACGCGCTCGCCGCCGCGGCCGAGCTGGTGCTCGCGCTGGAGGCGGCGGCGCGCGTGGCGGAGGTGCCGACGGTGGCGACTGTCGGCACCCTCGGCGTCGAGCCGGGCGCTGTGAGCATCGTCCCCGGCCGTGCGGTGCTCGGCCTGGAGGTGCGCGGGATCGACGTTGCGCAGATCGCCGCGGTGGAGGAGCGGTTCGCCGCCGCCTGCGACGAGGTCGCCGTCCGGCGCGGCGTGCGCGTCACCCGGCGCCTGCTGCGCGGCGGCGAGCCCGCGGTGCTCGATCCGGAGCTCGTCGCGGCGGCGCTCGCCGCGGCGGAGCGGCAGGGCGTTGCGGCGGTGCGCACCCATTCGGGTGCGGGCCACGACGCGCAGCATCTCGCCGCCCGGGTTCCGGTGGCGCTCCTCTTCGTCCCGCTCACCGGCGGCGAGAGCCACACGCCCGCCGAGCACGCCGACTCCGAGGACGTCGAGCTCGCAGCCGCGGTGCTCGTCGACCTGCTCGCGGGCTCTGCGCCCCAACGAGGAGGCGCGCAACTTCGGTGACGTCCCCGTGACGGTGCTTCGGCATGCCGAAGCACCTGGGGTTGTGGAAAACGCGTGCGCCCGGCACGGCAGGGGCGGTTCCGGGGGTCGGGAGGGTCGAACCGCGACGGTGACGCGACCGTCGCGAGAGCGAGACTGCGGGACGCTACGACGCTGGGAGCCGGAGCTCCCCGGACCGGATCCGCTCGACCAGCGGCTCGAGGTCGGACGGGAGGCTCCCGTCCGGCGGGACGAGCTCCCGGACGAGGGCGCGCGCCCGGTCGGTGCCCGCCCCGAGTGGGCCGGCGCCGCGCAGCTCGATCGCCCGTGCGGCGACGACGAGCTCGATCGCGGCGACCCGCTCGCCGAGGGTGACCATCTCGGCCAGCCGGCGGGCGGCGAGCGGCGCCATCGTCGCCCGATCCTCGACCCCCTCGGCATGGCTCGAGCTCGCCAGCTCGAACGAGACCGGCTGAGCGAGCAGCCGCGCCTCCGCGGTCAGCGCCTGGGTGGCGACGCCGAGCTCCGCGAGCGCCTCGTCGGCGAGGCCGCGCTGCGTGGCGAGCCCGTCGGGGAGGCCCGAGAGCGGCTCCTGGAGTAGCTTGACCGTCCGCTCGCAGGCGCTCGTGAGTACCGGCGCGAGCGCGATCCGGAGGAAGTCGAGCGCCGCGGCGAGCGGCAGGACGTCGAAGTTCCCGACCGAGACGAAGCGGTCCTCGCCTGGCACCGGCAGCGGGTTCTGCTGCGAGGCGTTCAGCTCGATCTCGAGCTGGCGCCGCCCGAACGCGAGCGCATCCCGCGCGGCGCCGTGCACCTGCGGCAGGCAGCGGAACGTCAGCGGGTCCTGCAGGTTGCGGGCAGAGCCCTCGGCCCACAGGTAGCTCCCCACGAGCAGCCGGCCGAGCCGCCCGACCGTTGCCTGCAGGCCGGGATACGGGCGAGCCTCGCCGACGGCGGGGTGGAGGAGCGAGAGGTTCGCGGCGAAGCTCTCGAGATCGAGCGCGCCCGCGACGTCGAGCGTGTCCAGCAGCCGCTGCAGGTCCGCGACGGCGAGCGCGGCCAGCCCGGTCGAGAACGCCGCGTTCGAGAGCAGGGCCAGCCCCTCGATCGCGGCGAGCTCGCGGTCGCCGAAGAGCCCGTGGACGAGGTCGGCGTTCGCGGCCAGGTCGCCCTCGCCGAGCGAGCCGAGCAGGCGCACGCGCGGATGCTCGCCCCGGTTCAGCGCGTCGACGACCAGCTCGGCGAGCTCCGGCCGCGCGCCCACGCGTCCGCGCGCGAGCCCGTTCGCGAGGCAGAGCATCGTCGCCCGCACCGCCTCCTCCGGCGCCGCCGGCCCCTGCGCGATGCGATGGCCGGAGATCAGCATCCGGTTGAACGCAGCCTGGCCCGCGGCGTCCACCCTGACGCGCTTCCGCGATCCGACCCCCGTGGAAAGGCCGTACACCGGCGCTCCGCCGGCGAGCGCCCGCTCGATCCGTGCGCGACCCTCGCGCATCGCCTCGACCGCCGCCGGGTCGAGCTCGACCCGCGTTCTCTCCCGCGCGACGGCCACGAGCTCCTCGAGCGTCAGCGTCGTGCCCCGAAGGACGACCACGGCCAAGGCGGCGATCCTAGTGCGACACCGCCGCGGCGGCCAGCTCCGAGACGAGTGTGTCGGTGTGGAAGCGCTCGAGCGCGAACGGGGCGATCAGGTCGGGCGTG
>DATFMW010000016.1:0-15116 GCA_035266765.1 Gaiellaceae bacterium
GACGAGGTTCACGCTGCCGTACTCGATCAAGGTCGCCGACCGCGTCATCCACGACGCCGAGCCGCGTCCCACCGAGACGCTCACCGTCGCGCAGATCCTCCAGCACTCGTCGAACGTCGGCGCCGTCACGATCGCGGAGAAGCTGCTCGGCGAGACCCGGCTCAAGCAGTGGATCCACCGCTTCGGGTTCGGCGAGAAGACGGGGATCGACTTCCCCGGCGAGAGCGCCGGGCTGCTGCCCTCGTACTGGTCGGGCTCGACGATCGGGAACGTGCCGATCGGCCAGGGCATCTCCGTGACCGCGATCCAGCTCGCGTCGGTGTACGCGGCGATCGCGAACGGAGGTGTGTGGATCCGGCCGCATCTCGTCGATCACATCCAGGGGATCAGGCCGCCCGAGCCGAAGCGCCGGCAGATCGTCTCGGCCGAGGTCGACCGTGAGCTGCTGTCGATGCTGAAGGGCGTCGTCTCCGACCACGGCACGGCGCAGGCGGCGGCGATCCCCGGCTACACGGTCGCCGGCAAGACCGGCACCGCGCAGAAGCCGGGCCCGAACGGGTACCTCCCTGGCAAGTACGTGGCGACGTTCGTCGGGATGGTGCCCGCGCACGACCCGCAGCTCGTCGTCATGGTCAGCGTGGACGAGCCTCAGAAGGCGATCTACGGCGGCGTCGTCGCCGCCCCCGCGTTCGCGAAGATCGCCGCGTTCGACCTCCGGTACCTCGAGGTGCCGCCGAACGCTCCCGTCCACTAGATGGTTGATGCCACGATCGCGCGCGTCCGGCTGCGCAGTCTGGCACGCCTGGGCCGCTTCGGCCCGTCTGCGGCCGGCGGAGCCGGCCTCCAACGAGCCTGCGCTTCCCCCCGTCGACCGCTCACCGCTGCCACCAGCAGCGGCGAGCGCCCGCCACGGCGCCCCAGACGCACCAGCCCACGCCCTGGAACAGGCGATCTCGTGGCATCAACCATCTAGAGGCGTGATGTCGCACGACTCCGTCACGCTCGAGCACGGCCGCGACGGCGGCTGGATCGGCTGGGTGCACGAGCTGCCCGGCTGCTTCGTCCGGGGCAACTCGCGCGAGGACGTGGAGCGCGACCTCCCCGCGGCGATCGAGGCTTTCACGGCCTGGGCGGGCGAGCCCGCGGCTCCGGTGGACATCGAGGTGGGGGACGTGGTCGAGTCGCAGACGAACGCGCTCGACGACAGTGAGGCGACGCTCGCGGCCGAGCAAGGGCCGCTCGAAGAGGAGCAGTGGCAGCGCCTGGCCGCCTGGCTGGAGCGCTCGCGGGCCGAGCTGGAGGAGCTCGTCCGCTCGCTCGAGCCGGAGGAGCTCGTGCGGCGGCGGGAGGGCACGTCCTGGCTCGTCGGGAAGGAGATCGTCCACATCGGGTTCACCGAGCTGATGTATGCGCTGTGGACGTTCGATCTCGACTCACCCGCCGGGATCGCCGAGTTCCTGGCCTGGTCGCGGCGGGCCTCGTTCGACCGGCTGTCGGCGCTGGCACGCGCTGGCACCGGCACCGAGACCCGCTCCGATTGGAGCGGGGCGCCGCGCCCCGAACGCTGGACGCCGCGCAAAGCGGCCCGCCGACTCGTCTGGCACGAGTTGCTCCACCTGCGTCAGCTCGAGCGGGCACGCCGCGAGGGGAGGCTCGTCTGAGCCGCGGCCCACGTCTACCGTGCGCCGCGCCCGACCTGCGCGGGCGCGGCTCGCAATGCTCCGCACGCGCGCAGATGTTCCGCCCGAGGTTCCCGAGCAGGAAAGCACAGCGGCGAGCCGCGCGCCGCTCGGCGGCGTGCGCCTCGACGCGAAGCGGTGCGAAGGGAACAGTCGGGTCGGGCCGCCGGCCCGACCCGACAAGTAAACTCGCGCCCCGATGAACCTGGAGCGCCTCGTCGCAGCGCTCGGGCCGGCGCAGGTGCTCGGGCGCGCCCCGGTCGAGGTGCGCGACCTCGCCTATGACGCCCGAGCAGTGGACCCGGGCGCACTCTTCTTCTGCGTGCCCGGCGGACGGGCCGACGGCCACGACTTCGCCGCCGACGCGGTGAGGCGCGGGGCGGTCGCGCTCGTCGTCGAGCGGCGGCTCGAGGTGGACGTGCCGCAGGTCGTCGTCCCGTCGGCGCGCGCCGCGATGGCGCCGGCGGCGGACGTGTTCTTCGGCGAGCCGACGGCCGTGCTCGAGGTCGCCGGCGTCACCGGGACGAGCGGAAAGACGACGACGGCGTTCCTCCTCTTCGCGATCCTCGCCGCGGCGGGGCGGCGGCCCGGGCTGCTCGGGACGGTCGAGGCTCGGGTCGGCGGCGAGCGGCGTGCGGTTGTGCGGACGACTCCGGAGGCGATCGACCTTCAACGGCTCTTCCGCGAGCTGCTCGACGTCGGCGACCGCTCGTGCGCGATGGAGGCCTCCTCGCACGCGTCGCAGCTGCACCGGCTCGACTGTGTGCGCTTCTCGGCGCTCGTGTTCACGAACCTGAGCCAGGATCACCTCGACTTCCACGGCGACCTCGAGTCGTACTTCCAGGCGAAGCGGCGGCTCTTCCTCGAAGGCAGCCCGCCCGCCGCGATCAACGTGGGCGACGAGCACGGCCGCAGGCTGGCTGCGGAGCTGCCGGACGCGCTGACGTTCGGCTTCGCCGACGACGCAACGGTCGGGCCGGACGCGGTCGCCGGGTGGGACCTCAAGCTCCGCGGCCGGTTCAACGTCGAGAACGCGCTCGGGGCGCTCGCCGCGGGGCGGCTGCTCGGGATCGACGAGACTGCGATCCGGCGCGGGATCGAGTCGATCCGCGGCGTGCCGGGGCGGTTCGAGGCCGTCGACGAGGGGCAGCCGTTCAGCGTGATCGTCGACTACGCACACAAGCCCGGCGCGCTCGAGAACGTTCTCCGCGCGGCGCGCGACCTCGCTGCCGGGAACCGCGTCCTCTGCGTCGTCGGCGCCGGCGGCGACCGCGACCGCGGCAAGCGCCCGCTGATGGGGAGGCTCGCGTCCGAGCTCGCCGACATCGCGATCGTCACCTCCGACAACCCGCGCAGCGAGGAGCCCGGCGCGATCATCGACGAGATCGTGGCCGGGGCGACCCGGCCGGTCGAGGTCGAGCCCGACCGCGCGGCCGCGATAGCGCTCGCGGTGCGGCAGGCGCGTCCCGGCGACGTCGTCCTGATCGCTGGCAAGGGCGCCGAGCAGGGCCAGGAGCTCCCCGACCGGACGATTCCGTTCGACGACCGCGTGGTCGCCCGCGAGGCGCTGCGCGCACCGGAGGCGGCGCGATGATTCCGCTGCCCCTCGACGAGCTGCGCGGCCTCGGGCTCGGACGGCTCGAGGGCGACGCGGCCGAGATCACGGGCGTGCAGATCGACTCGCGGCGCGTCGTGGCAGGCGACCTCTTCGTCGCGCTCGACGGCGGCGCCGCGTTCCTCGAGGACGCGCGCGCCCGCGGCGCGGCCGCGACGCTCGTCCCGGAGGACGGCCACACGGCGATGGCCGCGCTCGGGCGTGCCGTCCGCGACCGCAGCGATGCTCGTGTGGTGGCGATCACGGGCTCGGTCGGCAAGACCTCGACGAAGGACATCCTCGCGGCGCTGCTTCGCCGGCACCGGCGCGTGGTCGCGGCCGAGGAGGGCTTCAACAACGAGATCGGGCTGCCGCTCACGCTCTGCCGGATCGAGCCGGACACCGAGATCGTCGTGACCGAGATGGCGATGCGAGGGCTCGGTCAGATCCGCGCGCTCGCGCGGACGGCCCGGCCCGAGCTCGGCGTGATCACCTCGATCGCGCCGGTCCATCTCGCGCTGCTCGGCTCGATCGAGAACGTCGCCCGCGCGAAGGCGGAGCTGCTCGAGGAGCTGCCCGCCGGCGCGACCGCGATCCTGCCCGCCGAGGCCTCGGAGCTCGACCCCTTCGTGCCGCAGGGGCTCGACCTCCGTCGCGTCGCCGCGCCGCCGGTCGAGATCCGGGACGGGCGGGCACACGTCGGCTTCCGCGGCCGCGAGGTCGTCTTCTCGTTCGCGGCGCGCCATCAGGCCGGGAACGCGGCGGTCGCGCTCGAGACCTGCGCCGCGCTCGGCGTACCGCTGCCGGAGGAGCCGGTCGAGGTGACGTTCTCCCGCTGGCGCTCGCAGGAGCGCGATCTGCCGGGCGGCGGCCTGCTGATCAACGACGCGTGGAACTCGAACCCGGTCGCCCTCCATGCCGCGCTCGCGTACCTGCGCGAGCGTGCCGGGGGCCGCCGTACGGTTGCGATCCTCGGGGACATGGCCGAGCTCGGTGCCGAGGCAGCCCGCTTCCACGAGGAGGCCGGGCGCGAGGCGGCCGGCCTCGGCCTCGTGCTCGGGGTCGGCGAGCTCGCCCGTCACTTCCACCCGGACGAGTGGGTCGCGACCTCGGCCGAGGCGGTCGAGATCGCCCGCGAGCTCGTGCGGCCCGGCGACGCCGTCCTCGTCAAGGGCTCGCGCGCGGTCGGGCTCGAAGTGGTCGCCGCCGCGCTCGCGGAGGTGACCGTCCCGTGACGCGCGTCCTCATCGCCGCCCTCGTCGCACTGATCATCTCGCTCGTCGTCGGCCCGAAGTTCATCGAGTTCCTGCGCCGCAACGAGTTCGGCCAGCACATCCGCGAGGAGGGGCCGAAGCACCATCTCGCCAAGCAGGGGACGCCGACGATGGGCGGTCTGATGATCCTCTTCGCGGCCACGATCGCGTTTCTGCTGGTCAGCCACTTCCGGCTCCAGTCGCTGACCGTGCTCTTCACGACGCTCGCGTGCGGCGCGATCGGGTTCCTCGACGACTTCGTGAAGCTGACCCACAAGCGCTCGCTCGGGCTCTCCGGGCGCTGGAAGATGCTCCTGCTCGCCGTCGTGGCCGCGGTGGTCGCGGGCGTCGCGTGGCACCTCCACCTGAGCACGAGCGTCTACATCCCGGTGCTCGACACGTGGCTGCCGCTCTCGTACGCCTGGTACCCGTTCCTCTTCATCGTGATCGCGGGCGCCTCGAACGGGACGAACCTCGCGGACGGCATCGACGGGCTCGCCGGCGGCACCGGGATCATCGCGCTCTTCACGTTCATGGCGATGAACGTCGTCTCGTACGTCCGCTCCGGCCCGCCCGGGCACCGCAACCTGACGACGCTCGATCTCGCGATGATCGGCGCCGCCCTGATCGGGGCCGCGGTCGGATTCCTCTGGTACAACGCCTTCCCGGCCGAGGTGATCATGGGCGACACCGGCTCGATGGCGTTCGGGGGCGCGCTCGCGGCGTTCGCGATCATGATGAAGGTGGAGCTGCTGCTGCTCCTGATCGGCGGCATCTTCGTGATCGAGGCGCTGTCGGTGATGATCCAGGTGTTCTCGTTCAAACGCTTCGGGCGACGCGTGTTCCTGATGGCGCCGATCCACCACCACTTCGAGATGAAGGCGTGGTCGGAGACGAAGATCACCGTGCGGTTCTGGATCGTGGCCGGGATCCTCTGCTCGGCCGGCTTCGCCCTGTACTACCGCTACTACTTCCAGCGATGAGCGCCGCGGAGGTCTGGGCCGACCGGGTGCTCGCAGGCGCCGCGCTCGTGGGCGGGGAGGACGTGCTCGGGCTCGGCCTCGACACGGGGCCGCTCGCGTTCCGGGCACACGAGCTCGTCGACGACGGCTGGGTGATCGCCGTCGACCCGTCCGTCGACGCGCTCGAGGAGCTCCTACGGCACGCGCACGAGCTGGGCTCCGCCGGCGTGATGTACCTCGTCGGCGACGCGGACGTGCTGCCCCTGCCGGATGCCGCCGTCGACGCGTGCGTGGGGCGATTTCCGTGTGAGCGGGTCGAGGATCTGGCCGAGGCGGTGCGCGAGCTGCTGCGCGTCCTTCGGCCCGGCGGCCGCGTCTCGCTGCTCGACCGCGACGGCGACGGGACTCAGCTCGCGGCCGCGCTCGGCGACGCGGGGTTCGCGGGCGTGGCGTTCGAGCCCGCCACGGACGGCACGGGAGCAGCGGTCACCGCGCGCCGCCCGTGAGGATGCGGCGTCTCGGCGCCGAACTCTCAGCCATCGATCACGAATTTGGCACATCCACGTCGCATCTGCGCGCGTACGCTCCGTGCAGGGGCCCTCGCACCCCCCAAGGGGGGAAACGATCGCCGTGAGCGGGACACGTCCCGAAGAGGCATGGCTTCCGGAGCGGGCGCTCGTGCTCGGGCTCGCGCGCTCCGGGCGAGCCGCCGCGGCCGCGCTCGCCCGGCGCGGCGTCTCCGTCGTCGCCGCCGACCGCTCCGTCGAGGCCGACCCCGGCAGGCTCGCCGGCGCCGGCGTCGAACTCCGTCTCGGATCGGAGGAGGAGTCGCTGCTGGAGGGGATAGAGCTCGTCGTGAAGAGCCCGGGCGTGCCGGCCGAGTCGCCGCTCGCCGTGGCTGCGCGTGCCCGCGGGATCCCGGTCTGGAGCGAGGTCGAGCTCGGGTACCGGCTTCTCCCGGAGAGCCCGCTGATCGGCGTGACGGGCACGAACGGGAAGACCACGACGACCGAGCTGCTCGGTGCGATCCTGCGCGCCGATGGCCGTCCGGTCGAGGTCGCCGGCAACGTCGGCCGCCCGCTCACCGACGCGGTCGAGACGGCCGGCCCGGGAACGTGGGTCGTGTGCGAGCTGTCGAGCTTCCAGCTCGAGGACGTGCACGAGCTCGCCTGCGACGTGGCCGTCCTGCTCAACCTCGAGCCCGATCACCTCGACCGGCACGGCACCTTCGAGGCCTACCGTGCGGCGAAGCTGCGGATCTTCGAACGGGCCCGCGCCGCAATCGTCCCCGCCGGCTCCGGGCTCGAGGGGATCGAGTTCGCCGCGGACGACCCGCTGCCGGCCGAGCCGCGGATGCCCGGCGCCCACAACCGGGCGAACGCGGCCGCCGCGACCGCCGCCGCGCGCGCCGTCGGCGTGCCCGACAAGGCGATCGCGGAGGCGCTCCGCACGTTCCCCGGCGTGCCACACCGGCTCGAGCTCGTGCGCGAGCTGCGCGGCGTCCGCTACGTCAACGACTCGAAGGCGACGAACACCGCCGCCGCGCGCCGCGGCGTCGCCGCCTACGACGCGCCCCTCCGGCTGATCCTCGGCGGCTCGCTCAAGGGCGAGGACTTCGGCCCGTTTGCGCGCGACCTGCCCGACACGGTCGCCTCCGTCTACCTGATCGGCGCCGCGACCGACGAGCTCGCCGCAGCCCTCGTCGCGGCCGGCCGCGACGCGGTGCGCGCCGGCGAGCTCGCGACCGCGCTCGCACTCGCCGCTGCCGAGGCGCGGCCGGGCGACATCGTCCTGCTCTCGCCGGCCTGCGCGAGCTTCGATCAGTTCCGCGACTACGAGGACCGGGGCGACACGTTCCGCCGGCTCGTTCAGGAGCTCCGGTGAGCCGCCCGAAGCACGCCCAGCTCGAGTGGAACCTGCTCGTCCTCGTGACGGTTGCGCTCGTCCTCTTCGGTCTCGTGATGGTCTACAGCGCCACCTCCGCCTCGGCGGCGCTCGGGCACGCGAACCCGACCGGGTATCTCGAGCGGCAGGGCATCTATGCGCTGATCGGGCTGGCGCTGCTCGTCACCGCCGCCCGGACGGACTTCCGGCGCCTGCGCCTGCTCGCGCCGCCCCTCGTCGGGACGGCGCTCGTCCTCTGCCTCGCCGTGCTCGTCGTCGGCACGCGCGTCAACGGCGCCCGCCGCTGGCTCGCGTTCGGCCCGGCGGCGTTCCAGCCGTCGGAGCTCGCGAAGCTCGCGCTCGTCGTCTGGGTGTCCGCATACCTCGCGCGGCGGCAGCCGCCGCGAACGCTGAAGGATCTCGCCCGGCCGATCGGCCTGCTCGTGGGCGTCTTCTGCGTGCTCGTGCTCGTCGAGCCGGACCTCGGCACCGTGATCACGATCGTGGTGATGCTCGGCGCCGTGCTGCTCGTCTCGGGCACGCCGCTGCCGACGCTCGGTGCCGCGTACGCGATCGTCGTCGGGCTCGGCGCGATCGCCGCGTGGTCGTCTCCGTATCGTCGCGCGCGCCTGCTCACGTTCCTCGACCCGTGGAAGGATCCGCTCGGCGCCGGCCTCCAGAACGTGCAGGCGCTGATCAGCCTCGGCTCCGGCGGCGTCTTCGGGCGCGGCCTCGGGCAGGGGATCGGCAAGATCCACTACCTCCCCGAGGCGCACACCGACATGATCTTCGCCGTGATCGGCGAGGAGCTCGGCCTCGTCGGCGTGGCGGTGCTCATCCTCGGCTACTGCGCGTTCGCCTATGCGGGGCTGCGGCTCGCGATCGGCTGCAAGGATCCGTTCGGAAAGCGGCTCGCGGCGGGGATCACTGCGCTCGTCTGCGGGCAGGCGGCGATCAACATCGCGGCTGTGGTCGGGCTCGCGCCGCTGACCGGAATCCCGCTCCCCTTCGTCTCCTACGGAGGCTCGAGCCTCGTTGTCGCGCTCCTCTCGGTAGGAATCCTCCTTAACATCGCCCGTGGTCATGGAAGAACAGCGAGAGCTTCGGTGCCTGATCGCAGCCGGCGGGACGGTGGGGCACGTCGCGCCGGCGCTCGCGGTCGCGGAGGCGCTGCGCAGCCGCAGCGTCAAGGTGACCTTCGCCGGGTCGCCGGATCGCGTCGAGGCGCGGCTCGTTCCTGAGCGCGGCTACGAGTTCGACGCGTTTCGCGTCGCGGGCTTTCCGCGTCGCCCGGGGCCGGCACTCGTGCGGGCGCTCGGTCTCGCCGCGGCGGCGCCCGTCGAATGCCTGCGGATCCTGTCCCGACGCCGCCCCGACGTCGTGCTCGGCGGCGGCGGCTACGTCGCCGGGCCGATGGTGCTGGCGGCCCGCCTGCGCGGGATCCCAGCGGCGCTGACCGAGGCCGACGCACACCTCGGGCTCGCGAACCGGCTCGCGGCGCCGTTCGCGCGTCGCGTGTTCCTCGCGCTGCCGGTCGACGGGCGTACGGGGAAGAAGTACCGCGCGGTCGGCCGGCCGGTGCCGGCCCTGTCGCGTGCGGTTCCGCGCGACGAGGCGCGCGCCCGGCTCGAGCTGCCGGCCGAGGGGCCGCTCGTGCTCGTCTTCGGCGGCTCGCTCGGCGCGCGGCTTCTGAACGAGCTCGCGGTCGAGGCGTGGGGCGCGGCCGGCCCGGCCGTGCTGCACCTGTGTGGCGAGCGCGACTACGAGGGGCTGTGCGGCCGTGTCTCGAGGCCCGAGTACCGGCTGGTGCCGTTCCTCGAGCAGATCGGGCTCGCTTACGGTGCGGCCGACCTCGTCGTCGCGCGCGCGGGCGGCTCTGTCTGGGAGCTCGCCGCCGCCGGTTTGCCGGCGGTGCTCGTCCCGGGCTCGTTCGCAACGGGCGACCACCAGGACAAGAACGCGCGCTGGTTCGAGCGGGCCGGCGGTGCCGTCGTCGTGTCCGAGCCGGAGGCGGAGCGGGTGCCGGAGATCGTCGCCGGGCTCCTCGCGGAGCCGGAGCGGCTCGACCGGATGGCAGGCGCAATGCGCGCGAGCGCGAAACCGAATGCAGCGGAAGCAATCGCCGATGAGATCGTCTCCCTCGCAGCCGCTCGCCGGTAGGCGACTCTGGATCGCCGGGATCGGCGGCGCCGGCATGAGCGCGTACGCCCTGCTCGCCCGGGCCTGGGGCGCCGAGGTGTCCGGCTGGGACCGCGTCGAGACGCCGTATCTCGCCCATCTCGAGGGGATCGAGGCGACCATCTCGGCGGACCCGCCTCCGCCGCCGGCCGGGGCGGAGGTATTCGTCTCGACCGCGTTTGCGGGCCAGGTCGAGGGGCGCCCGCGCGCCGAGCTGCTCGCAGAGCTCGTCTCGCTGCGCCGCTCGATCGTCGTCGCCGGCGCGCACGGAAAGACGACGACGAGCGCGATGATCGCGTTCTGTCTCGACCGGCTCGGGCTCGACCCCGCCTATCTCATCGGCGGCGAGGTGCCCCAGCTCGGCGGCAACGCGGCCGCGGGGGAGGGCTGGCTCGTCGTCGAGGGCGACGAGTCTGACCGGTCCGTCGCCGCCCTCCGGCCGCAGATCGCCGTCCTGTTGAACGTCGACCTCGACCACCACACGACGTTCGGCTCGCGCGCCGAGGTCGCGGCGCTCTTCGAGGAGTGGCTCGCCCACGTGCCGCAGGTCGTCCGGGGGGAGGAGCTCGAGCCGGTCGCGCTCGAGCTCGGCGTCCCGGGCGAGCACAACCGGCGCAACGCTGCCGCTGCCCTTGCGGCGCTCGAGCTCGCCGGGGTCGCGCGCGCCGACGCCGAGCGGGCGATCGTCGCGTTTCGCGGTGCCGGCCGGCGCCTGGAGCGCAAGGGGGAGTCCGCCGGTGTGACGGTGCTCGACAGCTACGCACATCATCCGGCGGAGCTCGCCGCCGATCTGGCGGCGGCCCGCGGCGAAGGTCGGCTGCTCGCGCTCTTCCAGCCGCATCTCTACTCGCGCACCCTGTACCTCTCGCACGCCTTCGGGACGGCGCTCGCCGGCGCGGACGCGGTCTGTGTGACGGAGGTCTACGCGGCACGGGAGGAGCCGATCGCGGGCGTGAGCGGCAAGCTGATCGTCGACGCGCTCGCGCGGGAGCGGCCCGGGATGCGGATTGGCTGGGCGCCGTCGGTCGCGCAGGGCGCCCGGCTCGTGGCCGGGTGGGCGCGTCCCGGCGACACGATCCTGACGCTCGGCGCGGGCGACGTCGACGCCGCCGCGGAGACGATCCTGGAGGAGCTCGCGTGAGGAGCGAAGAGGGCGTCGAGCTCGCACGCTTCACGACCCTCGGCACGGGAGGGCCGGCGCGGGCGTTCGCGCGGCCGGAGACACTCGCCGAGGTCGAGGAGCTGCTGCAATGGGCGGATGCACGCGGCCTGGCGGTCGCGACCGTCGGCCTCGGCTCGAACGTGCTGGTCGCCGACGAAGGTATCGACGCGCTCGTCCTGAAACTCGCCGGCGAGCTCGTCGCGGTTGAGACCGACGGCGAGCTGCTGCGGGCCGGCGGCGGCGCACCGAACGCGGTGTGCCTCCACCGGGCGCGGGCGGCGGGACTCGGCGGGTTCGAGTTCGCGTGTGCGATTCCCGGCACGGTCGGCGGCGGCGTCTGGATGAACGGCGGCGCCTACGGCAGTGACTTCTCGCAGGTGCTCGAGCGTGCGCTCGTCGTGACCTCCGACGGGGCCGGCTGGCTCACACCGGCCGAGCTCGGGCTCTCGTACCGGCACTCCGACCTGCGCCACGGCCAGGTCGTCGTTCAGGCCGAGCTGCGTCTCCATTCGCGCTCGAGCGACGAGATCAAGGCGGAGGTGCGGGAGCTGAACGCGCGCCGTAAGGCGGCGCAGCCGACGAACCGGCGGACGTTCGGCAGCGTGTTCAAGAACCCCGAGCACGAGCTGTCCGCGGGGCGGATGCTCGAGGCGTGCGGCTTGAAAGGTCACCGGACCGGCGGCGCGCAGATCTCGCCGAAGCATGCGAACTTCATCGAGAACGTCGGCGGTGCCTCCACCGCGGACGCGATCGCACTGATGGCCGAAGCCCGCCGCCGCGCACGAGAGCAGTACGGCGTGGAGCTCCGCCACGAGGTCGAGTTCCTCGGCCGGCTCGAGCTGCCGCCGCTCTGAGCCTCGATCCACCGATTTGCGCGGGCGGTGCGTCCCTCTGGACTCGCCAGGCCGCTCCCCGGCCGGTTTCCGGCCCCAGCGGGGCCTGCACCCGGCCGGTGCGCTGACGGCCCAGCCGAACGCCCCGCGAACACGCACCTCGGTGGATCCAGGCTGAGGGCAGCGGCGCCGGCGCGGCTCGCCGCCGTGGTAGGAGCGCCCGCCTGCACGGCGAATCGAAGGCGGTGGCCGCGAAGCGTCGTGCACAGCAGCCGCGGGCCCGCGCGGCCGCCGTCGCGCTCCCCCGCGGGCGAGGATCGTCCCGGCCGCGGAGCGGCGTCCGCGCACGACTCGCGCCCTCCCGGCGTTCGCTCCTCGCCGGCGTCGCCCTGCTCGTCCTCGGCGTGGGCGCCTACGTCGCCGCACGCCAGACGTCGGTCTTCGCGGTACGGACGATCGCGGTGGACGGCGCGTCCCCGACGATCCAGGGACAGGTGCAGCGGGCGCTCGCGCGGTTCGTCGGCACGAGCCTCGTCGGCATCGACGGAGCCAAGCTCATGCAGCGTGTCGAGGCGCTGCCGACCGTCGTGAGCGCGACCTACGACCGGGCGTTTCCTCACACGCTCCGCATCACCGTCGTGCCGGAGCGCCCGGTCGCGGTGCTGCGCCGCGGGAAGAGCTCGTGGCTCGTGTCAGCCCGCGGACGTGTCGTGGCGCGGGTTCCGCGCGATGCCGACGCGACACTGCCACGGATCTGGGCGCCCACCGCACTCCAGGTCGCCCCCGGGGCGTTCCTGCCGCCGGACCGGGGCGGGGTCGCCGCGCAGGCGCTTGCGGTCGCATCCCGGTTTCCCGAGCACGTGCGCATTGCCTCGTACGCGCACGGCGCGCTCGTCTTCCGGCTGCGCTCGGGGCTCGAGTTGCGGTTCGGCGATCCGGCGGATCTCCGTCTCAAGCTCGCCGTCGCGCGACGGGCCCTGCAGCTGATGCCCGGCGGAGAGACGTACCTCGACGTCAGCCTTCCCGGCCGGCCCGTCTCGGGCGCAGACTCTCAAGTCTCAAGTAGAGGGTGATAGTATGAACGGTCGACCTCTGATTGACAGCGAGTTCGGCCGCACGTACCCTGCGGCGCGAATCGGCATTTTCAGCCCCAATCCTCCACTGAAGGTTCAGGTGTCGAGCTCATGAGCATGCGCGACCAGTCGGGTAACTACCTCGCGGTCATCAAGGTCGTCGGCGTCGGCGGCGGCGGCACGAACGCCGTCAATCGCATGGTCGATGCCGGTCTCTCGGGCGTCGAGTTCATCGCCGTGAACACGGACGCGCAGGCGTTGATGATGTGCGACGCCGACGTGAAGATCCACATCGGCTCGCAGGCCACGCGGGGGCTCGGCGCGGGGGCCGACCCGGCGGTTGGCCTCGCCGCTGCCCAGGAGAGTCGCGACGAGCTGAAGGAGGCGCTGAAGGGCGCCGACATGATCTTCGTCACCGCCGGCGAGGGTGGCGGCACCGGCACGGGCGGCGCCCCGATCGTCGCCGAGCTCGGACGCGAGCTCCATGCTCTGACGGTGGGCGTCGTGACTCGGCCGTTCGTGTTCGAAGGGCGCAAGCGTCTCCAGCAGGCGGAGCAGGGGATCGAGAACCTGCGCGACCGGGTCGACACGCTGATCGTGATCGAAAACGACCGCCTGCTTCAGGTGGTGGAGAAGCGGACGTCGGTCGTGGACGCATTCCGGATGGCGGACGACATCCTCCGCCAGGGCGTCCAGGGGATCACCGACCTGATCACCGTGCCCGGGCTCGTCAACCTCGACTTCGCCGACGTGCGAACGATCATGCGCGACGCCGGCTCGGCGCTGATGGGGATCGGGGTCGCCGGCGGCGAGAACCGGTCGGCGGAGGCCGCACGCATCGCCGTCTCCTCGCCGCTTCTCGAGGCCTCGATCGAGGGCGCCACCGGGATCCTCCTCAACATCACCGGCGGCCCCGAGATCGGTCTCTTCGAGGTGAACGAGGCGGCCGAGGTCGTGACGAGCGCCGCCGACCAGAACGCGAACATCATCTTCGGCGCCGTGATCGACGACGCGATGGGGGACGACGTGCGCGTCACGGTGATCGCGACCGGCTTCGGCGCACAGCGCCGCCGCCGTCGTCGCGAGGCTGGCAGCGAGGCGCCGATTCCGTCCGCGCCGATCCCGGGCGGCGGTTTCGAGATGCCGGACGAGGCACTCGACGTGCCCTCGTTCCTGCGCGACGAGTAGCCCGCGCCGCAGGCGCTCGCTCCGACCGTTGCGGCCGTCGCTCCGGATGGTGTCGGCCAGAGTGGTCCAGTCGTGGAAGATCCAGGAGGCGCGTGGTCCGGCCGTCGTGGAGTATCACGGACTCCCGTCGCCGGGTGAGGCACTAGGATCGGGGCTGGAAATGGCTCAGACGCTCCAGCGCACCCCGCTCTACGAACGCCACGTCGCACTCGGTGCCCGCATGGTGCCGTTCGCCGGGTGGGAGATGCCCGTCCAGTACGAGGGCGTGATCCAGGAGCACCGCGCGGTGCGGACGGATGCCGGCGTGTTCGACGTCTCTCACATGGGTGAGATCGAGGTCGAGGGGCCGCGCGCCCACGAGCTGCTGCAGGGGCTGCTCTCGAACGACCTCGACCGGATCGGGGCGGGCGAGGCCCAGTACACGCTCCTGACGAACGAGCGCGGCGGGATCGTCGACGACCTCATCGCCTATCGCCTCGACGACTTCCGCTATCTGCTCGTCGTCAATGCGTCCAACAAGGACGCCGACTATGCCTGGCTGAAAGAGCGCGAGATCACTGGCTCGGACGTTCGTGACGTCTCCGGCGAGTACGCGCTCCTCGCCGTCCAGGGGCCCCACGCGATGGAGCGGATCGGGCTCGGCGCCGGGGCGCCGTTCACGTTCGCCCGCGGCGAGGTCGACGGCATCGAGGTGATGGTCAACCGGACGGGGTACACGGGCGAGGACGGCTGCGAGCTGCTCTGCCCGGCCGCGGACGCGGTCCGGCTGTGGGACGGGGTGCTCGCGCGGGGCGTCGTCCCGTGTGGGCTCGGTGCGCGCGACACGCTGCGCCTCGAGGTCTGCTACCCGCTGCACGGCAACGACATCTCGCCCGAGACGGACGCGATCTCGGCGGGACTCGGCTGGACGTGTGCGCTCGCGAAGGAGTTCACCGGCGTCGAGGAGTTGCGCCGGATTCGATCTGACGGGCCCGGGCGGAGACTCGCCGCGTTCGTGATGACCGAGCGCGCGATCCCGCGCCAGGGGATGCCGATCGCGGGGGGCGGCGAGGTCACCTCCGGGTCGCACTCGCCGATGCTCGACATCGGCATCGGCATGGGCTACGTCCCGGCTGCTGCCGCCGCGCCAGGTACCGAGCTGGCGATCGACGTCCGCGGCAAGTCGCGCGGCGCCCGGATTGTGAAGAAGCCGATCTACACCGTGTCCGATCAGAAAGAGGAGGGCTGACGTGGCCGCAGCGGAGAGCTACCCCGCCGACCTGAAGTACCACCCCGAGCACGACTGGGCACGCATCGACGGCGACGACGCG
>DATFMW010000017.1:0-3385 GCA_035266765.1 Gaiellaceae bacterium
TAGCGGTGGAAGCCGCCGCCGACGAGGTCGACCATGCCGCCGGACCGCATCCCGTCGAGCGTCGCGAGCGCGGGCTCGAACGCGCCCCGCCGCGGCAGGAATTCGATCGCGGAGGCGGGCGGGAACTTCGGCGCGTGCCCGAAGCCGCCCCACTTCGGATCGACCCGCTCCCGCAGCCGGAGCACCGCCTCGTCGAGCAGCTCCTCGGTGAGCGGGTCGGTCGAGGGCGCCACCTCCGCGCTGCGGCGGAGCGCCTCGACGAGCGCCTCCGCCTGCTGGGCGACGTCGTCTCGCTGCTCGCGATACGCGCCCGCGAGCGCGGTCAGCACTTGCCGGAACGACGGCATCCCGTGGCGCGGCTCGGGCGGGTAGTACGTGCCGCCGAAGAACGGCGCCCCGTCGGGCGTGAGGAAGACCGTCATCGGCCAGCCGCCGTGCCCGGTGAGCGCGACGACCGCCTCCATGTAGACCGCGTCGACGTCGGGGCGCTCTTCCCGGTCGACCTTCACGTTGACGTAGAGCTCGTTCATCAGCTGCGCCGTCGCCTCGTCCTCGAACGACTCGCGCTCCATCACGTGGCACCAGTGGCACGCGGAGTATCCGATCGAGACGAGCAGCGGCCGGTCCTCGGCGCGGGCGCGCGCGAACGCCTCCTCGCCCCACGGGTACCAGTCGACCGGGTTGCCGGCGTGCTGGAGCAGGTAGGGGCTCGTCTCGGCGGCGAGTCTGTTCACGGAGACCGACGCTACCGGGTAGGTTCGGGCCTGTGCGGACGTACGAGGAGATCCAGGTCGGGGACGTGTACCGCAGCCGCTACGGGCGCACGGTGCTCGAGGCCGACAACGTCTGGTTCACGCTCCTGACGCTGAATACGAACCCGATCCACTTCGACGCCTCCTACGCTGCCACGACGGAGTGGAAGCGGCCGCTCGTCGACTCGACGTTCACGCTCGCGCTCGTAACGGGCCTGTCGGTCTCGGACGTGTCCGAGCGGGGCGTGAACCTCGGCTGGCGGGAGGTGCGGCTGCTCGCCCCTGTGTTCGCGGGCGACACGATCCGCGCCGAGACGCAGGTGCTGGAGAAGCGCGAGTCGCGCTCGCGCCCCGGGCAGGCGATCGTGACGGTGCGGACGCGCGGCCTGAACGAGCGCGACGAGGTCGTGATCGAATTCGAGCGCACGATCATGCTGCCGCTATGAGCGTAGGCTCGACGGAGCTCACCAGGGAGCGGAGGTGGCGGCTTTGCCGGCGCCGGAGCGGGGAGCAGTCCGATGCGGCTCGAGACTGAGCGGCTCGTGCTGCGGCTGCCGCAGCTCGAGGACGTCGACGATCTCCTCGAGTTCGTCGGCGACGACGAGCTGATGCGCTGGATCGGGGGCGAGGCGGGCGGCCGCGACTCCGCGGTCGAGCACGTCGAGCGCTGGATCCGGCGCTGGGAGGTGAACGGCGTCGGCCAGTTCGCCGTCCTCCGCGACGGGCACGTGATCGGCCGGGTCGGGCTCCTCGTCTGGGACTCGCGCATCTGGGACACGTCCACCTACGAGTCGGCGGGCGAGCACGCGGAGACCGAGCTCGGCTGGGCGGTGACACGACGGTACTGGGGGCACGGCTACGCGACCGAGGCGGCGCGGGCGGCACGCGACTGGGGCTACGCGGAGCGCGACCTGGCGCGGATCGTTTCGTTCATCGCGCCGGACAACGTCCGCTCGCAGCGCGTGGCCAAGAAGCTCGGCGCCCGGGTGGAGCAGCGCATCGACTCGCCGCACGGGCCCGCCGACATCTGGGTGCACCCGCGGTGAGCGAGCCGCTGCGTCCCCTCGAGGGGACGCTCGTCGTCGATGTCACCTCGTCGCTCGCCGGGCCGACCTCGACGCAGTTGCTCGCGGCGCTCGGCGCGGACGTCGTCAAGATCGAGCCGCCCGGCGGCGATCACGCGCGCGATTGGGGGCCGCCGTTCTGGGAGGGCGAGAGCGCGATGTTCCTCGCCTCGAATGCCGGCAAGCGGTCGCTCGCGCTCGACCTCGGCGACCCGCGCGGGCTCGAGGCGCTGCTGCGACTCGCCGACCGGGCGGACGTGCTCGTCCAGAGCCTGCGGCCCGATGCGGCCGAGCAACACGGTTTCGGACCTGGGGTCGTGCGCGCACGGAACCCACGTCTCGTCTACTGCACGATCGGCGCATTCGGCGCCACGGGGCCGCTGCACGACCAGCCCGGCTACGACCCGCTGATGCAGGCTGCCGCCGGGATCATGAGCGTCACCGGCGAGGGCGACGGGCCGCCGGTGCGCGTCGGCGTCTCGCTCATCGACCTCGGCACGGGCGTCTGGGCGGCTCTCGGCGTGCTCGCGGCACTGCACGAGCGGGAGCGGACGGGCGCCGGTCGCACGCTCGACGTGTCGCTGTACGAGACCGCGCTCTCGCTGCTCGCGTACCAGCTCGTCGGCTTCCTCGGCACGGGCGAGGTGCCGGGACGCGAGGGAAGCGCGTTCGCGCAGATCGCCCCGTACCAGGTATTCCCGACCGCGGACGGCGGTCTCATGATCGTCGCCGGGAACGACAAGCTCTTCGCCGCGTTCTGCCGCGTCCTCGGCGTCCCCGTGCTCGCGGACGATCCGCGCTTCCTGACGAACCCCGACCGCGTCCGCAACCGGCCGGAACTGCTCGCGCTGCTCGAGGAGCAGACGCGGCGGCGGGAGAGCGATGAGCTGCTCGCGGCGCTCGTCGAGGCGGGGGTACCCGCGTCGCCGGTTCACGACGTCGGCGAGGCGGCGCGGCACGAGCAGACGCATGCGCTCGGGATCCTCCAGGAGCTCCCGGGCGGCGCGGTGGCCGATCTCGTGACTCTCGCGCTGCCGCTCTCGGCCGACGGCGAGCGGGTCCGTCATCGCACGCCGCCGCCGGACCTCGGCGCGCACTCGGCCGAGATCCTGCGCAAACTCGGCTACGCCGGCGACGAGATCGAGGCGCTCGCCGCCGCCGGCGTCGTCCGCCTCGGCTGAGCCGCCCGCCGTGACGCTTCCGTGACGCCGGAGTCACGATCGTGCCTGGCACCGTGCCGCGAGCCCGTGACGCTCTCGTCACATCCGACCCGCATGATCAGCGGGCTCGTGACGCTCTCGTAGCAAAGGTGCCAGGCACCTTGACGGCGGAGCGGCCCCACCGGACATGTCCTGGGGTCAGACGCTCGGACCGGTCCGCGGCGGCCAGGGGCCGGCGCGGTAGACCTGGCCCTCGAGGCGGCGGCCGAGCACGCCCTCGAGCCACGCCGACGTCGCGATCAGCGCGTCGAGGTCGACACCCGTCTCGATCCCCTCGCCCTCCAGCAGATAGACGAGATCCTCGGTCGCGACGTTGCCGGTCGCCCGCGGGGCGTACGGGCAGCCGCCG
>DATFMW010000018.1:0-4456 GCA_035266765.1 Gaiellaceae bacterium
ACGATCTCCGCGAGCTCAGAGACCGTGTGACGAAGCTCGTCCTCGGTGTTGAAGAAGTGCGGCCCGAGCCGGATCCCTCCGGAGGCTTCCGGCCCGTCCGGGCGGAAGTCGCAGACGATCCCGCGCCCGCCGAGCTCACGATGGACGCCGGCGTGGTCGGGCGTCCGGACGAGCACCGTGCCGCCGCGGCGGGCCTCCTCGCGTGGGCTCGCGACCTCGAGACCGGCCTCGTCGCAGAGGTCGATCAGGAGCTGGGTCAGCGCGAGCGATCGCCCGCGGATCCGCTCGACGCCGACCTCCTCGATCACGTCGTAGCCCGCGGTGGCCGCATAGAGCGCGGGGACGTTCGGCGTCCCGGTGAGGAACCTGCGTGCCCCGGCGGCGTACTCGAGCTCCGGCTCGAACGCAAACGGGCGCGCGTGCCCCTGCCACCCGACGAGCGTCGGCTCGAGCCGCTCGGCGAGGTCGGGCCGCACGTACAGCCACCCTGCGCCGGGGCCGCCGCAGAGCCACTTGACGCTGCCGCCGACGGCGAAGTCGACGCCGAGCGCGGCCAGGTCGAACGGGACGATGCCGGCGGACTGGTAGCAGTCGAGCACGACATGGGCACCGACCTCGTGCGCACGGGCGACGATCGGCTCGACGTCCTGGATCTCGGCGTTCTTGAAGAGGACGTGGCTGATCGGGACGAGCAGCGTCCGCTCGTCGATCGCGTCGACGATCGCCCGGTCGTCCGCCACGGCGACGACCTCGAGGCCCGGCTGCGCCTGGTAGAGGTAGCGCACCGACGGGAAGTTCGCCTCCTCGTAGACGATCCGGTTGCGCGGCCCGGGCTGCGGAAAGCACGAGAGCACGATCGCCTCGGCGACGGTCACGTTCTGGTGCATCACGATCGAGCCGGGCGCAGCACCCATGATCCGGCCGAGCTGGTCGCCGACCGTGACCGGCATCTCCCACCAGCCCTCGCCCCACGAACGAATTCCGCGCTCGCGCCACATGCGCGCGTACTCGCGGAGGTTGTCCTCGGCGGCGGCCGGCATCGCGGCGAGCGAGTGGTTGATCAGGTACGTGCAGTCCCGCAGGATCGGGAAGCGGTTGCGGTAGGCGAGGAGATCCTCGTGCACACGCCGAGCGTACTCCCGCTCAGGCGGCGTGCGCGAGCCGGTCGCGATACTCGCGGAAGTACTCCGGCCGGACACGGAGGAAGCGGGCGCACTCC
This sequence comes from Gaiellaceae bacterium, assembly GCA_035266765.1. Lineage (GTDB taxonomy): Bacteria > Actinomycetota > Thermoleophilia > Gaiellales > Gaiellaceae > Palsa-739. The sequence continues at coordinate 1,220 of DATFMW010000018.1, forward strand.
TCCATCAGCCCGGGCGAAGGCTCGCGCGTCCCCGCGACGGCGGCGCCGAGCGTCCCGGACGAGACGCCGTCGAGCATCTCCGCGAACGTGCTGACCTTGAGGCCGCGCGCGGTGAGGAACAGGTCGTCCTCGACCTCGCGCACGAGCACGGTCAGGGCCTCCCCGAAGGGCCGGTCGGACCGGGTGAGGTCGAGCGCCGCCACCGGACGCCAGTGTCGCGGCCGCGCCGGACGGCGTGCCTGGATGGTTGCTGCCGCGAGATCGTCCGTTCCGGGGCGTGGGCTGGCGTGTCTGGGGCGCCGCGGCGGGCGCTCGCCGCTGCTGGTGGCAGCGGTGAGCGGTCGACGGGGCGAAGCGCAGGCTCGTTGAAGGCCGGCTCCGCCGGCCGCAGACGGGCCGAAGCGGCCCAGGCGTGCCAGATCGCGCAGCCGGACGCGCGCGATCGTGGCAGCAACCATCTACTACGGGATCGAGCGCTCGCCCGTGCCGACGTACAGCTGCGCGGGCCGTGTGATCTTGAAGTCGCCGCTCATCAGCTCGTCGTAGTGGCAGAGCCAGCCGACCGTGCGGGCGACCGCGAAGAGCACGGTGAACGCGGCCGGGTCGAAGCCGATCGCGCTGTAGGCGAGGCCGCTGTAGAAGTCGACGTTCGGGTAGAGCTTGCGCGAGACGAAGTAGTCGTCCTCGAGCGCGATCCGTTCCAGCTCGGTCGCGATCGCGAGCAGCGGGCTCGGGCCGGCGACCGCGAGCACCTCGTCGACGACGCTCTTGATCACCTTCGCGCGCGGGTCGTAGTTCTTGTAGACGCGGTGGCCGAAGCCGAAGAGGAGCTCCTCCTTCGCCTTCACGCGCTCGATGAAGGCCGGCACGTGCTCGACGTCGCCGATCTGCGTCAGCATCTTCAGCACGGCCTCGTTCGCGCCCCCATGGAGCGGGCCGTAGAGCGCGGCCGCCGCCCCGGAGAGCGAGCTGTACGGGTCGGTCTCCGCGGAGCCGATCGCGCGCATCGCGTTCGTGCCCGCGTTCAGCTCGTGGTCGGCGTGGAGGATGAAGAGCACGTCGAGCGCGTGCGAGAAGACGCGCAGCGCGTCCTCGTCGCGACAGAGCGGCAGGGCGTCGCCGCACGCGCGCAGGAACCGCTCGGCGTAGCGCTCGCCCGCGGGCGTGCCGGGCGCGGCGCCCGCGTGCTTCGCGATCGCGCCGGCACCGAGCTCCAGTGTCTGGGCGAGCACGAGCGGGAAGAGCGTGCGCCGCATCTCGGCGTCGTGGACCTGCTTCGCCTCGGGATGCCGGGCGCCGAGCGCCGCGTAGCCGGAGATCAGGATCGCCATCGGGTGCGCGCCCGTGTCGAACGAGTCGAGGAAGCGGCGGATCGCGTCCCGCTCGACGTCCGCCTCGTAGACCTCGTTGCGGAACGTCTCGAGCTCGGCAGCGGACGGCAGCTCACCGCGCGCGAGCAGGTAGGCGACCTCGAGGAACGCGCAGCGCTCGGCGATCTGCTCGATCGGGTAGCCGCGGTAGCGGAGGATGCCGGCGCCGCCGTCGAGATAGGTCAGGGCGCTGCGGGCGGTCGCGGTGGCGAGCAGGGGCTGGTCGTAGCTGCGGACGCCGAGCTTGCGCAGCTCGGCACCGTTGAACGCACCATGCTCGTCGAGCGTGAGCTCGAGGGTCTCGCCGGTGCGGCTGTCGGTGACGGTCAGCTTGTCGCTCATCGTGCGCCCCGGAGCGTACGCGAGGCGGGGCCGGCGGGCGCCGACAGCCGGCGCCGAGCCGTGTCTCGCAGGATCGTCAGAACACCTGTCATACGTGAATCTCCTCCAGCTCGATGTCGACGCCAGCACCCCGCTCTCGCGCAGTCGCGAGGACGAGGGCGGCTGCGGCGAGGTCCTGCACCGCGACGCCGACGGACTTGTACAGCGTGATCTCCTCCGGCGAGGTACGCCCGGGACGGGTACCGGCGACGAGCTCGCCGAGCTCTGCGTGGATCGCGGACTCGTCGAGGCCGGCGAGCTCGAGCGCGCCGGCGGGAGGGGGCGCGAGCACGGCGCGGGTCTCGACGACGATCACCGCATCGGCGACGATGGCCGGGTCGAGCTCGGAGCCCGCCTGGTTGTAGCCGACCGAGCTCACGTGGGCACCGGGCGCGAGCCAGTCGCGCCGGACGACGGGCACGTCCGCGTGCGTCGTCGCGGCAACCACGTCCGCGCCGCGCACGGCCGCCTCGAAGGTGGCGGCCGCGGTCGCGCCCGTGTCGGCGGCGAGCGCCTCGGCCTTCGCCGGGTCGCGGCCGGCGACGCGTACCTCGTCCCAGTCGCGGATGCCGGCGAACGTGCGCAGATGCATCCGCGCCTGAGCGCCCGTGCCGAGCACGGCGAGGATGCGCGCGTCGTCGCGGGCGAGCAGGCGCGCGGCGAGCGCGGCCGCGGCGGCGGTTCGGATCTCGGTCACGTACGTGCCGTCGAGGAGCGCCACGGGCGTCCCGTTCGTCTCGTCGAACAGCATGATCGCGGCCTGGTGCGTGGGCCGGTCGGCGTTGCCGGGAAAGAGCGTCACGAGCTTGCAGCCCAAGACGCCGGAGGCGTCCGACCTGCGGCCGGGCGTCGTCGGCTCCACCGACGACGCCTCCAGCCACGGTCCGGCCGAGGGCAGATAGGCGGGCATCGCGCCGAGCAGGCCGGCGTCGCCCGAGTACGCGGCGATGCGCGTCGGCAGCGAGACGGCCCCGGCCGAGAGCTCGGCGTGGGCGCGCGCGAGCGCCTCGAGCAGCTCGTCGAGGTCGAGCAGCTCTTCCACGTCGGAGCGGCGCAGCACCAGCATCACGAAGGACGTTAGCCGTCGCGCGCGCAGCCGCGTGTCACCTGCGAGCGGCGGCGGGGGGCGGAGGAACGGGCTGCGGCGGCGGCTTCGAGTCCACGAGCACCGCCGCCGCGAGCAGGACCGCCATCGCGACGGCACTCTCGGCGACGAGGCTCCGCCCGAGCCGGGAGACGACGCCGCCGGCCTGTCCGCGCGCGAGCCGGGGCCCCGCGACGAACCGGTGCAGCGCCCCCCAGGCGAGCGCGACGGCGACGAGCGCGAGCTTCACGAGCAGGACGTGCCCGTAGCCGGTCCGCCAGAGGTCGTGCAGGTGAGGGAAGCGGAGGATGCTGAGGTACGTGCCGGCCGCGAGCAGCACCGCGACGAGCACGGTCGCGAGCCGGGAGAAGCGCAGGAACGCAACCCGCCGTAGCTCCGGTG
>DATFMW010000019.1:0-2041 GCA_035266765.1 Gaiellaceae bacterium
CTGGCCAAGCTGATGTCGGAGGATCCGACGTTCCGTGTCAAGACCGACGAGCAGACCGGACAGGTGGTGATCGCCGGCATGGGCGAGCTCCACCTCGAGATCATCGTCGACCGGCTCAAGCGCGAGTTCAACGTCGACGCGAACGTCGGCCGCCCGCAGGTCGCCTACCGCGAGACGGTGTCGAAGCCGGCGGAGAAGATCCAGGGACGGTTCGTCCGCCAGACCGGCGGCTCGGGCCAGTACGGCGACGCCGTGATCAACCTCCACCCGCAGGAGCCGGGCGCCGGCTACGAGTTCGTCGACAAGATCGTCGGCGGCAAGATCCCGAAGGAGTACATCCCGGCGATCGACGCGGGGATCAAGGAAGCGATGGGCTCCGGCGTCCTTGCCGGGTACCCGGTCGTCGACATCAAGATCGAGCTCGTCGACGGGTCGTACCACGACGTCGACTCGAGCGAGCGCGCGTTCAAGATCGCCGGCTCCATGGCCTTCAAGGAGGCGATGAAGCGGGCGAAGCCGAAGCTGCTCGAACCGACCATGGCGGTCGAGGTGACGACGCCGGAGGAGTACCTCGGCGACGTGATGGGTAACCTGAACAGCCGCCGCGGTCGCATCGAGTCGATGAACCCGCTCGGCAACGCGCAGATCATCAAGGCGAGCGTCCCGCTGTCGGAGATGTTCGGGTACGCAACCGACCTGCGCTCGATGACGCAGGGACGGGCCGATTTCACCATGCAGTTCGATCGGTACGAGGAAGTGCCTCAGTCGATCGCGAGCGACATCATCGACGCTCAGGTCTAAGTCGAGACGAAGGAGCACAGGGAGCCCCCTATGGCCAAGCAGAAGTTCGAGCGCACAAAGCCGCATGTCAACGTCGGCACGATCGGCCACATCGACCACGGCAAGACGACCCTGACCGCGGCGATCACGAAGGTGCTCGCCGAGCAGGGCGGCGGCGTCGCCATGGCCTTCGATGAGATCGACAAGGCCCCGGAGGAGCGGCAGCGCGGCATCACGATCAACACCGCGCACGTCGAGTACGAGACGGCGAACCGCCACTACGCGCACGTCGACTGCCCGGGGCACGCCGACTACATCAAGAACATGATCACGGGCGCCGCCCAGATGGACGGTGCGATCCTCGTCGTCTCGGCGGCCGACGGCCCGATGCCGCAGACGCGCGAGCACATCCTGCTCGCCCGCCAGGTCGAGGTGCCGGCGATCGTCGTCGCGCTGAACAAGGCCGACATGGTCGACGACCCCGAGCTGCTCGAGCTGGTCGAGATGGAAGTCCGCGAGCTCCTGTCGAAGTACGAGTTCCCGGGCGACGACATCCCGGTCATCCAGGTCTCGGCGCTGAAGGCGCTCGAGGGCGACGCGGAGTGGACCGAGAAGATCGTCGAGCTGATGGAGGCGGTCGACTCCTACATCCCGGAGCCGACGCGCGACGTCGACAAGCCGTTCCTGATGCCGATCGAGGACGTCTTCACGATCACCGGGCGCGGCACCGTCGTGACCGGCCGCATCGAGCAGGGCAAGATCACCGTCGGCGAGGAAGTCGAGATGATCGGCATCCACCCGGAGACGTCGAAGACCGTCGTCACCGGGCTCGAGATGTTCCAGAAGACGCTCGACTTCGCCCAGGCCGGCGACAACGCGGGTGCGCTCCTCCGCGGGACGAAGCGCGAGGAGGTCGAGCGTGGCCAGGTGCTCGCGAAGCCCGGCTCGATCACGCCGCACACGCACTTCAAGGCCGAGGTCTACGTCCTCTCGAAGGACGAGGGTGGCCGCCACACGCCGTTCTTCAACGGCTACCGGCCGCAGTTCTACTTCCGGACGACGGACGTGACCGGCTCGATCAAGCTCCCGGAGGGCCAGGAGATGGTCATGCCGGGCGACAACACGAACATGGAGATCGAGCTGATCCAGCCGATCGCCATGGACCAGGGCCTCCGCTTCGCGGTGCGTGAGGGCGGCCGCACCGTGGGCGCCGGCGTCGTCACCGAGATCATCAAGTAGAGACCCACGAGACGGGTGAGAG
>DATFMW010000020.1:0-2421 GCA_035266765.1 Gaiellaceae bacterium
CCAGGAACTCGATGCTCTCGCGGGCCAGCACCACCTCGGTGGCCGTCGAGAACTGCTGGCGGACGCCGCCCATCGCCCGGGCGGTCGAGCCGCCGCAGAACGCGCCGCGCTCGGCCACGACGACGTCGTCGGCGCCGAGCAGGGCGAGATGGTAGGCGACGCTCGCGCCGATCGCACCGCTGCCGGCGACGACTATGCGTCCCATGCACGGACGATCTCGGCAACAGCGGCGCGCTCCTCGTCGTCGAGGCCGCGCAGCGGGGCCCGTACGCCCGGGCGGATCGGCACGCCCCGGAACGCCACCGCCGTCTTCGAGGCGGCGTGAAACGGGAGCTGCTGGAGCGAGGCGCGCAGGGCGCCGACGCGTTCTCCCTCCTCGGCCGACGGCTCCCGGACGAGTTGCACGACCGCGTCGGGGAAGCTCGCCGCGAGCCCGGACACGGCACCGACGGCGCCCGCGGCGAGGCCGCGAGGAATCAACGCCTCCGGGCCGACGAAGACGTCGAGGCCGTCGAGGAGGTACGGCTCGAACCGCTCCCACGGGCTGTCCGAGACCTTCAGCCCGACGAAGTTGTCCGCACCCTCCCGCAGCCGCTCGAGCGTCTCGACGGGAACGGCGTAGCCGCTGCGGTTGGCGAACTCGTAGACGTAGAACGGCAGCGGCGCGCACGCAGCCGCGGCCGCCTCGAAGTGGACGTAGAGCTCCTCCGCGTCGAACGCGAAGTACGGCGGAGCGATCACGGCAACCGCGTCGGCGCCGATCTCGGCGGCGTGCTCGGCGAGGTCGACGGTGCCGGCGGTCGTCTGCGCGCCGCAGTGGACGGCGACCTGGAGGCGTCCGGCGGCGGCCTCGAGGAACAGCTCGGCTGCGCGCCGGCGCTCGGCGACGTCGAAGAGGACACCTTCGCCGGTCGTGCCGAGGACCAGGATCCCGTCGAGCCCGTGGCCGGCGAGGAAGTCGACGTAGGGGCCGAACGCGTCCGCGTCGAGGTCGCCGCCTCCGGCGAGCGGCGTGAGAGCAGCGGCGAGGGCTCCGCGCAGCATCGCGACGCACTCTAAGCTCTCGCGTCGTGGCAACGCTTCGGATCGAGCGCGACGGGGCCGTCCTGCGCATCACGCTCGCGCAGCCCGACCGGCGCAACGCGTTCGACGCGGCCCTGATCGCCGAGCTCGCCGAGGCGTTCGTGAACGTGGGCCGCGCGCGGGCGGTCGTGCTCGCAGGCGAGGGCAAGAGCTTCTCCGCCGGCGCCGACGTCGACTGGATGCGCTCGTCGTCCGACCTCTCCTACGAGGAGAACGTCGCCGACGCGAACGCGCTGCGGGCGATGCTCGAGGCGATCGACGGGTGCCCGGCGCCGGTCGTCGCGCGGATCCAGGGGCATGCGCTCGGCGGCGGGGCCGGGCTCGTCGCCGCTGCGGACATCGCGATCGCAGCCCCGGACGCGGTGTTCGCGTTCTCGGAGGTGAAGCTCGGGATCGTGCCGGCGGTGATCTCGCCGTTCGCGCTCGCGAAGATCGGCCCGGGACAGGCGCGGCGCTGGTTCCTCACCGGCGAGCGCTTCGACGCGGAGACGGCGCTGCGGATCGGTCTCGTGCACGACGTCGCCGCCGACCTGGACGGCGCCGTCGACCGGGTCGTCTCGGAGCTGCTCTCCGCCGGTCCCCTTGCAGCGCGCTGGGCGAAGCGGCTCGTGCGCGAGCGCCCGGACGGCCCCGAGACCGCCCGCTGGATCGCCGAGCGGCGCACGAGCGACGAGGGCCAGGAGGGACTGCGCGCGTTCCTCGACAAGCGCCCGCCGAGCTGGCGCACGGACTGAGCCTTCAGTCCGTCGGGAGCGCGACGGGGCGGGCCGGCTCCGCGAGCGTGACCTGCGGCCGCTTCACCGGTGCGGGGAGCCGCAGACAGAAGACGACACCGAGCGCCGGCGCGAGTGCGCTGATCGTCAGCGCGGTCTTGAGGTCGATCGCGTCGGCAACAGCGCCGAGCACGACCGCGGCGACGCCGCCGATTCCCATCGTCAGCCCGACCGCGAGACCGGACGCCATGCCCACCCGGCGCGGCAGGTAGAGCTGGCTCAGCACCATCGTCACGCCGAAGCTGCCGACGACGCAGACGCCGACGACCATCAGCGACAGCACCCCGGGGACACCGCCGACGTAGACGAAGACGAGCACCGCGGGTGTGATCAGCGCCTGCGTGATCACGAGCGTCGGCCGGAGCCCGATCCGATCGGCGACCCAGCCGAGCAGGAGCGTCCCCACGGCACCGGCGAGCAGCATCACGAAGAGCAGCCGGGTGCCGTCCCCCTTGGAGTGCCCGAGCGAGACGAGCCAGAGCGGCACGAACGCGAGCAGCGCGAACCAGGCCACGCTGCGAAGGGCGATCACGAAGGCGAGCAACGCCATCCCGTGCCGCTGCTC
>DATFMW010000021.1:0-8988 GCA_035266765.1 Gaiellaceae bacterium
AACATCGACCTCTGGACCGGTTGAATCGCCGGGGCGCTGCTGGAAGCAGCGTACGCGAAGCTCCTCGAGCAACACGGCTTCGAGCGGATCCAGATCGGGCAGCTCGTCGACACCTACGCCCGCTCCCGATTCGACGACACAAGACGCAACGCGCAGAGGTTCGGCGCCCGCGGCACCACGCTCAAGGCCCACAAGCGCGACGGCTGAATCGCTGCCGCGGCCGCCGCAAGGGCAGTGGCGGGGATCCCGGAGCCGGTTCCCACCGGCTCGCCTGACCGCTCCTACCCGAGCCCGAACGTCTGAACGAGGAGGTAGACGTTGAGGGCGATGATCACGCCGGCGACGCCCGTGGCGGCCCAGGTTGTCACGTGGGTGTTCGCGAGGCCTCCCATCACGTCGCGCCGGCGCGTGAACATGACGAGCGGCACGAGCGCGAACGGGATCCCGAACGAGAGCACCACCTGGCTGATCACGAGCGTGCGCGACGGGTCGGCGCCGAGTGCGATCACGACGAACGCGGGCACCATCGTCACGAGCCGGCGCACCGTGATCGGGATCCGCCGCCGGATGAAGCCCTGCATCACGACCTGCCCCGCGAGCGTGCCGACCGCGGAGCTCGAGAGGCCCGACGCGAGCAGCGCGATCGCGAACAGGGCGCTCGAGGCGCCGCCGACGAGCGGCGCCAGCGTCCGGTGCGCGGTCTCGAGCGACGCGACGTTGTGCAGGCCGCTGCGGAAGAAGGTGCTCGCCGCCATCACGAGCATCGCGACGTTGATCAGCCCGGCGATCGACATCGCGATCAGCACGTCGATCCACGTGAACCGCATCAGGCGCTTCTTCTGCTCCTCGCCCTCGGACCGGATCCGGTCCTGCATCAGCGCGGAGTGGAGCCAGATCACGTGTGGCATGACCGTCGCGCCGAGGATCCCGACTGCGAGCAGCACCGAGTCGCCGCCGGCGAACCCCGGGATGACGGCGTGCTTCGCGGTCGCACCGAGATCGGGGTGCGCGTAGAAGAGCTCGATCACGTAGCAGACGCCGATCACGAGCACGAGCACGGCGATCGTCGCCTCGAGCGGCCGGAAGCCGAACCGCTGCAGGCCGAGGATCGCGAATGCGGCGACGGCGGTGATCGCCGCCGACGGCAGGAGCGCGAGCCCGAACAGGAGATGGAAGCCGATCGCGGCGCCGAGGAACTCGGCGAGGTCGGTGGCGATCGCGATCAGCTCCGCCTGCACCCAGAGGCCGAGCGTGACGTTGCGCGGCAGCCGGTCTCGGCAGACCTCGGCGAGGTTCTGCCCGGTCGCGATCCCCAGCTTTGCCGAGAGCGCCTGGACGAGCATCGCCATCAGGTTCGAGGCGACGATCACCCAGACGAGCGTGTACCCGTACTTCGAGCCGCCGGCGACGTTCGTCGCGAAGTTGCCCGGGTCGATGTACGCGACCGCGGCGATGAAGGCCGGGCCGAGGAAGGGGAGGAGGCGTCGCGGCCCCGGACCGCCCTGCAGGATGCGCTCGCCACGCTCGCGAGCCACGCCGCCGCGCCCGTCCAGGGTCAGTCCCACGAAAGTTAGACTAGCCTAAACTTGCGCGGCCGAATCGACCTGCCCCGCGAGCCTCAGCAGCCGCAGGTCCGGGAGCTCGCGGTAGCGCTCGTCGAGGTCGAAGCCGTAGCCGACGAACAGCTCGTCCGGGACGACGAAGCCGACGTAGCGGACAGGCAGGTCGTCGACGAGCCGGCGGTACGGGCGGTCGAGCAGCGTCACGGCCGAGACCGAGCTCGGCTCGCGCAGCTCGAACGCGCGCACGAGGTAGTTGAGCGTCAGCCCGGTGTCGATCACGTCCTCGACGATCAGCACGTCGCGGCCGCGGACGTCGAGGTCGAGGTCCTTGAGGACGCGGATCTGCTCGTGGCCGCCCATCTGCGCGCTGCCGTAGCCCGCGAGCTCGACGAAGTCGAGCGCGTGCAGGATCGGCAGTGCGCGCGACAGGTCGGCGACGAAGACGAGGCTCGCCTTCAGCGAGCCGACGAGAACCGGCTCGCGGCCCTCGTAGTCGCGTCCGATCTCGGCGCCGAGCTCGCGGACGCGGGCGGCGAGCTCCGCGGCAGAGAGGTAGATCTCGCCGATGCGGTCGTCCACCGGAATCGAGCGGCTATGAGGCGAGGTCGAGATGGAAATGCTGTGCCAGGCGCTCCAGGTCGCGCCGGTAGAAGAGCTTGATCTTGATCTCCGGGTAGCGGGCGCGGAGCTTCCGCAGCTTGCGGTTCTTGCGCGTGACGAGCGACTGCTTCATCACGGTGATCTCGACGTAGAGATCCTGCTCCGGCAGGTAGAAGTCGGGCGTGAATGCTTCGGTGACGCGGCCGTCCTCGCTTTCCTCGAGGACGAAGGTCCGCGGCTCGTACTCCCACGGCACGCCGTAGTAGTCGAGGACCTTCGCGCACTCCAACTCCGCCGGGCTGGCGAAGCGCGGCGGCTCGGATCCACGGAACACGCGGAACACCGGGGTGTCGAGCCCCATCGCGAGTCACGGTAGCGGTCGCGTCGGATGCCCGGAGGGTGCCGGGAGTGGGCGGCGCGACCCGAGTTGCGGCAACCTGGTAAACAACGCGTCACATGGCGAGATTCAGCCTTGTCCCGCAGAAGCGCGAGTTCTTCGATCTGTACAACCGTGCTGCGCAGAACGCCGTCGCGATCGCCCAGCTCCTGATCGACCTGCTCGACCACTTCCCCGACCGCGCCGCCGAGCGGCTGCGCGACGTGAAGGAGCTCGAGCACGAAGGCGACCGCCTGACGCACGAGCTCGTCGACCTGCTCAACCGCACGTTCGTGACGCCCTTCGACCGGGACGACATGTACCGGCTCGCGGGCGCGCTCGACGATGTCTGCGACCACGTGGACGAGGCGGCGGGGAAGGTCGTCGGCTACGGGGTGCGCGAGATCCGGGAGCAGGCGCGCCAGCAGGCGCAGGTGATCCACCGGGCCGCGTCGAAGCTCTGCGAGGCGGTGACGCAGCTCGAGGGCTTCAAGGACTCCCGTCGCCAGCTGATCGAGCTGCGCGAGCTCGAGGACGAGGGCGATCGCCTCGCCCGCGAGGGCATCTCCGAGCTCTTCACGATCGGCGCCGATCCGCTCTCGGTGATCCGCTGGAAGGACATCCACGAGCAACTCGAGGAAGCCGTGGACGCGTGCGAGAACGCGGCCGACGTTCTCGAGGCGATCCTCGTGAAGAACAGGTAGCCGCAGCGCGTGGGCACGACGCTTCTCGTCGTCGTGATCGCCGTCGGCCTCGTGTTCGACTTCACGAACGGCTTCCACGACACGGCGAACTACGTCGCGACCTGGGTCGGGACGCGTGCGCTCGGCCCGCGGAAGGCCGTGCTCATCTCCGCGGTGGCGAACCTCGCCGGCGCGTTCGTCACGACTGCGGTCGCGAAGACCGTCGGCAAGGGGATCATCGACACGGGGCTCGCGACCGACAAGACCGTGCTCGCGGCGCTGCTCGGCGCGATCGTCTGGAACCTGCTCACCTGGCGGCTCGGACTGCCGTCGAGCTCGACGCACGCCCTCATCGGCGGGCTCGCCGGCGCCGCGCTCGCCCAGTCGGGCGCGAGGGGCGTCCAGTGGCGCGGGATCTGGGAGAAGGTGATCATCCCGGGCGCCGGCTCGCCGGTGATCGGCTTCGTCGCCGCGTTCGTCCTGCTCGTCGTGATCTACCGGCTCTTCCACTGGCTGACGCCGGGGACGGCGCACCGGAGCTTCCGCCTGGGGCAGCTCGCATCCGGCACCTGGGTCGCGTTCACGCACGGCGCGAACGACGCGCAGAAGACGATGGGCGTGATCGCGCTCGCGCTCTACACCCACGGGAGCATCTCGACCTTCTATATCCCGACGTGGGTGAAGGTCTCGGCCGGCCTCACGATCGCCGCCGGCACGTACGTCGGCGGCTGGCGCATCATCCGCACCCTCGGCCAGCGGATCTACAAGATGCAGCCGGAGGACGGCTTCGCGGCGCAGATCGCGGCCGGCTCGACCCTGTACGCCGGCACGCACTTCGGGTTCCCGATCTCGACGACGCACGTCGTCACCGGCTCGGTGATGGGCGCCGGCGCGACGCGTCGCTTCTCGGCGGTGAAGTGGGGCGTGGCGGGGAACATCGTCACCGCCTGGCTGCTGACGCTGCCGGCTGCGGGGCTCGTGGCGGCGGCGCTCTACTGGCCGGTTCAGTGGATCTTCTGAGCGCGAACTAGACTCTGGCCATGACGGGTCAGAACGGTCGACCGTTCACGATCGTGCAGCTGTCCGATCTGCACTGCGGACAGCAGTTCTTCCTGCCGAGCCTGCTCGAGCGCGCGATCGCCGAGGTGAACGAGCTCGCACCGGACGTCGTCGTCATCTCCGGCGACCTCACCTCCCACGGGTTCGCCGATGAGTACGCGCTCGCGCGCCAGTACGTCGATCGGATCCAGTGCCGCTCGCTCGTCGTGATCCCGGGGAACCACGACTCGCGCAACGTCGGCTACGTCCACTTCGAGGAGCTGTTCGGGGAACGGAACTCGGTGCTGCGGCTCGGCGGCGTGACGATCGTCGCCGTCGACTCGACCGAGCCCGACCTCGACAACGGCCAGATCGGCCGCGGCCGCTACCGCTGGATCGAAGAGCAGTTCGCAGAGCCGGCGGACCTGCGCATCTTCGTGCTGCACCATCACCTGCTGCCCGTGCCGGGCACCGGCCGCGAGCGGAACATCGTCCACGACGCCGGCGACACGCTCGAGACGCTCCAGCGCGCCGGCGTCGATCTCGTCCTCTGCGGACACAAGCACGTCCCCTACGCCTGGCGGCTCGAGGATCTCTTCGTCGTCAACGCGGGCACCGTCTCGTCGTCCCGGCTGCGCGGAAAGGGGCGCGCGTCGTACAACGTCGTCGAGATCGACGGCGGCCACGTCGACGTGTGGCGCCGCTATCCGTTCCACGGCCAGGAGCGCATCATCCAGTTCTCGACCGAGACGAAGACGTACGAGAAGTACACCGCCCGCATCGAGGACGAGGTGATGATCCGCTGAGCTCGCTCGTGAGGTGTCTGGCGCTGATCGACGGGGAGCATTACGCGCCGGTCGTGCGTGACGCGCTCGCGGCGCTGCCGTACGAGGTGGCGGCTGCGCTCCTTGTCGGCGGCACCGAGAAGATCGCCGGCGGCGAGGACTACGGCGTCCCGCTCGTCGAGCGGCTCGAGGAGGCGGAGGATGTCGATCTCGTTGTCGATATCTCCGACGAGCCGGTGCTCGGGCCGCGCGAGCGGATGCTCTGGGCTTCGCGCGTGCTCGCGCTCGGGCTGCCGTACGTCGGCGCCGACTTCCGCTTCGACCCGCCGCCGTTCCACGAGGTGCCGCTCCCGTCGCTCGCCGTGATCGGCACCGGGAAGCGAATCGGCAAGACCGCGGTCGTCGGGCACGTCGCCCGGCTGCTCGCGCGCGACCGCGACGTCGTCGTCGTCTCGATGGGACGCGGGGGCCCGCCCGAGCCGGAGGTGTGGCGCGACCCGCCGGGACTCGAAGAGCTCGTCGCGCTCGCCCGTGCGGGGCGGCACGCTGCCTCCGACCATCTGGAGACGGCCGCGCTCGTCGGGGTGCCGACCGTCGGCTGCCGGCGTGCGGGCGGCGGGCTCGCCGGCGCGGTGCTCGATTCGAACGTCCTCGCGGGCGTGCAGGCTGCCGCCGCTCTCGGCCCCGACCTGCTCGTGTTCGACGGCAGCGGAGCCGCGCTGCCGCCGGTCGCGGCGGACGCCAGGATCCTCGTCACCGGTGGCGCCCACGACGTCCGTGCCGGGCTGAACGCGTACCGCGTGCTCGTCTCCGACCTCGTCGTCGACACCGGCGGCGCCGACCACGCCGAGATCCGGGCGCTGAAGGACGTTCCCGTCGTCCCGGCGGAGCTACGGCTGCGCCCGCAGGAGCCGCTGCTCGGTCGCCGCACCGCCGTCTTCACGACGGGGCCGGCGCCGACCGAGCACCTCGACGCGGAGGTCGTCCACGTCTCGCGGAACCTCGCCCGCCGCGACCGTCTCCGTACGGAGCTCGAACGCGTCGACGCCGACGTGTACCTCGTCGAGCTGAAGGCTGCCGCGATCGACGTCGTCGCCGAGACTGCGCTCGTGCGCGGCGCCACGGTCGTGCTCGCCGCGAACGACGTCGTGGCCGACGGGCTCGACGAGCTCGTGCTGGGCCTCGTCGAGACGGGGGTGCATGCGTGACCGGTGAGCGCAGGATCATGCCGCTGCCGCTCGGTGGCGAGCACGGGCTCCCGTACTCGCGCGGCCTCATGGCGCGGGCGCTGATGGCGGTCGGCGTCACGGCCCACCGCGCGTACGCGCTCGCGACCCGCGTCGGCGACGACCTCACTGCGCGCGGCGGCGAGAGCGTCGACGTCGACCGGCTGCACGTTCTCGCCGTCGAGATCCTCGGCGAGGAGGAGGGCACCGACGCGATCGTGCGCCTGCGCCGCTACCAGGATCTGCGCGAGCTCGACCTACCGCTCGTGATCCTGATCGGCGGCGCGACCGGAACCGGCAAGTCGACGGTCGCCTCGGAGATCGCGTACCGCCTCGGGATCACGCGCGTCACCTCCACCGACTTCGTCCGCCAGACGATGCGCGCGTTCTTCTCGCGCGGCTTCATGCCGTCGATCCATTACTCGAGCTTCGCGGCGGGCGATGCGTTCCCTGACGCCGACGACCCGCTCGAGTTCGGCTTCCTCCAGCAGTCGCGGAACGTGCTCGTCGGCGTGCGCGCCTCGATCGACCGGGCGCTGCAGGAGGGGTGGTCGATGGTGCTCGAGGGTGTCCACCTCGTGCCCGGACTCGTGCCGACCCGGATTCCGGGCGCGCTCGTCGTCTCGTGCCTGCTCACGCTCGAGGACGCGACGGCGCACGCCGGGCACTTCCTCTCCCGCGACGGCCTGCCCGAGCGGCCGGCGACGCAGTACCTCCAGCGGTTCGAGGAGATCCGCCGTCTCCAGGATCTGCTCGTCGAGCGCGCCGAGCGGGAGGGCGTGGCCCTGATCGAGAACGAGAGTGCCGAGCAGGCGACGAACGAGGTCGCCGAGCTCGTCCTCTCGGCGGCCGAGCGGTTCCGGGAGGCGGTGTGAGCGGCACGGAGACCGAGACGGTGAGCGCGGCCGAGGAGCGTCCGGTCGGGCCGGAGGTGCCGTGCCTCTGCCAGTCGTACCTGCGCGCCACCGAGCATGCGGCGCTCGTCTCGGCGCGCTGGCTCGGCCGGGCCGACGAGGATGCGGCCGAGACGGCGGCGGCGACCGGGATGCGGGCGACGCTCGACGTGCTGCCGATCCGCGGGCGCGTCGTCCTCGGGTCGCTGGACGACGCCGGCGGGCTGCGGCCGGGCGCGGTCGTCGGTGCGGGTGGCGTGGAGGTCGATCTCGCGCTCGACCCGCTCGAGGGCCGCGGCATCGTGGCCCGCGGCGGCAGCGGCGCGATGTCGATGATCGCGGTCGGGGAGCTCGGCAGGCTCTCGACGTTCCCGGACATGTACATGCGGAAGATGGCGGTCGGCCCGCGCGCCCGCGGCTCGATCGACCTCCGGCGGCCGATCGGCGAGAACGTCGAGGCGATCGCGGCCGCGTTCGGGCGGCGCGCGAACGACGTGACCACGATCGTGCTCGATCGGCCGCGCCATCACGACCTGATCGAGGAGATCCGGGACGCAGGAGCCCGCATCAAGCTGATCCAGGATGGCGACGTCACCTCCGCGATCTCGGCGGCGATCCGCGGCACGAACGACCATCTCGCGATCGGGATCGGCGGCACCCGGCAGGCGGTACTCTCGGCGGCCGCGCTGCGCTGCCTCGGCGGTGAGCTCCAGGCCCAGTTCTGGCCGACGTCGCGCAGCGAGATCGAGGCGCTCCGGGAGCTCGGCATCGACGACTACTCGCGCATCTTCACGACCGAGGACCTCGCACCGGGCGAGGTGATCGTCGCCGCGACGGGGGTCTCGAACGGCGACCTGATGCGCGGTGTCCGTTTCCTCGCCGACAGCGCGCGGACGCACTCGCTCCTCATGTGCACGCGCTGCAACTGGGTGCGCTTCGTCGACGGCATCCACTTCTTCGCCCGCGAGCGGCGCGAGGAAGTGCGGTTGCTCGGCTAGTGAGGCCGACGGCCTAGTGAGACCGACGGCCCGCGCGCTCGCGCTCGTCGTGGCGCCGGCCGGCGCGGAGGAAGACCCAGGCGAGCACGACCACGACAACCGGCGGGACGATCGCCGACGCGAGCAGGACGCCGTTGACGATCGTCTGGCCGCTCGATGCAAGCACGCGCGCATGGTACGCGGACGCATCTAGACTGGTGCTCATGGCCAGCAAGAACGACGTGCTCGAGGCGCTCCGCCAGGTCGAGGACCCCGAGCTCGGGATGGACGTCGTCGATCTCGGGCTCGTCTACGAGGTCGAGATGGAAGGCGCGACCGCGAAGGTCACCTACAGCCTCACCTCGATGGGCTGCCCCGCCGGGCCGCTGATCGCGCAGGACATGGACCGGGCCGCACGCGAGGTTCCCGGGGTCGAGGACGTCGCGCTCGAGCTGACGTTCGACCCGCCGTGGACGCCCGACCGGATGTCCGACGACGCGAAGTTCATTCTCGGCTTCGGCTAGGGACCGCGCCGGCGCGCGGCGTCGTATCCTCCCGAATGGGTGAGATGAAATCACTCGTCCGGGTGTGGCTCGGGGTGAGTTCCTCGACGCATGTACTGAGTCCATGCGTTCGACCATCCGCTCCGCGGCTCTCGCGGCGACCTTCGTCCTAGCGATCCTCGCCTACTCCGGCGTGGCCTCGGCCGCGCCGCCCGGGCACAGCGGCGGCGCCGCGGGTCACGGCGCCGGCTCGGCCGCGCCGCCTCAGCATGACGTCGGCCCTGCCGGCAAGGACGGCGGCTCCGGGCCGGGCGCGAACGCACCGCCGGGGCCCGGCGGCGGCCC
>DATFMW010000022.1:0-2859 GCA_035266765.1 Gaiellaceae bacterium
CGGGAGCAGATCCTCGAAGCTGCCTCCTCCGCGTGTGAGGACGATCACGTCCACGCCGGGCTGCTTGGAGAGGGCCTGCATCGCGTCGATGATTCCGCGGGCGGCGCGCGGCCCCTGCACGTACGTCTCGGCGACGAGCACGTTCGCGGCGGGGAAGCGCCCGTGGACGGTCGTGAGCACGTCTCGCTTCGCGGCGGCGTCGTTTCCGGTGACGAGCCCGATCCGGCGCGGCAGGAGCGGCAGCGGGCGCTTGCGCTCGGCCGCGAACAGCCCCTCGGCGGCGAGCTGCGTCTTGAGGCGCTCGAGGGTCGCGAGGTGGGCGCCGAGGCCGAAGCGCTCGATCGTCAGCGCGCGCAGGCGGAAGTCGCCCCGCTGGGCGAAGAGCTCCGGGCGTCCGTAGACGTGCACTCGCTCCCCGTCGGCGAGGTCGAGCCGGAGCGCGTCGAACTGCCCGCGCTGCATCGTCACGCCGAGGCAGGAACCGTCGGTGGGGTCCTTGAGCGTCAGGAAGATGCTCTTCCAGCGCGTATGCCGGCGCAGCTCGGTCACCTCGCCCTCGACCCAGACCGTCGGCAGGCGCCCGAGCCATTGCGCGATGCCCCGGTTGAACGCGCCGACCGAGTAGACGGTGCGGTCGTCGTAGGGAAGCGCCTCGACCTTGCTCACGGGTCCAGCCTACTCGGGCACGCGGAGGGAAATGTCGGTCGCCGCGACCGACCTGCGCGGGCGCGGCTCGTGATGTCTTGCCTCCGAGCCCGCGCGCCTCGGCGCGCGCTCTGCGAGCCGGAAAGCGAAGCGGGGCGAAGCAGCTACAAGCAGCGGGGCGAAGCAGCTACGACGAGGACATCGGACGCGGAGAAGTCGGTCGCCGCGACCGACCTGCGCGGGCGCGGCTCGTGGCGCCTTGCCTCCGAGCCCGCGCGCCTCGGCGCGCGCTCTGCGAGCCGGAAAGCGAAGCGGGGCGAAGCTACCGCAGGATCACGGTGGAGGAGAGGTCGGTCGCCGCGACCGACCAGCGCGGGCGCGGCTCGTGACGTCCGGCCTTCGAGCCCGCGCGAGCCGGCGCCGCCGGCGCGCGCGCTCTGCGAGCCGGAAAGCGAAGCGGGGCGAAGCAGCTACAACAGGATCTCGGTAGAGGAGAGGTCGGTCGCTGCGACCGACCAGCGCGGGCGCGGCTCGTGGCGTCTTGCCTCCGAGCCCGCGCGCCTCGGCGCGCGCTCTGCGAGCCGGAAAGCGAAGCGGGGCGAAGCAGCTATAACAGGATCTCGGCTGCGGTCTCGTGCGCGCAGCCGCTGCCGACGAGCTCGACGGCGATGTGCAGATCGGCCTCGCTCACCGCGAGACGCTCCGCGACCGGAAACGGGTAGCCCGCCTCGATCAACACGTGCAGCCGCCAGCTCTCGACCTTCGAGCGCTCGGTGACGGGGTCGCTGATCTCGGTCATCTCGCTCATGGCTCCGTAGGTTCGTGTTGTGTACGACGAACCCTGCAGCGGATTGTTGGTGCGCTGTTGTCCGGTTCTCGCGGGAACCGGCGGTCCGCTACGAGGGGCCGTGGAGCGCGCTGGCCGCGTCGAATCGACGCACGAGCTCTTGGAGTCGCGCCTCGAGCACGGCCCGTTCGGCCTCCGCGTCCGCGGTCAGCTCCTCGAGCCGCCGCCGGACGTCGGCTTCGAGCTCCGCCACACGCTGGTCGAGTCCGGCCATCCAGTCGTCACCCTGGCGCTCGAGCCCCATCGTCGCCTCCGTGAGGCGGCGCTCGAGTCGTTGCGCGCCTGCGTCGCCGACGTGCGCCAACCGTTCGGCCAGCACGGCCTCCGCCTCACGCGCGAACACCTCGACCGAGCGGTCCAGCTCGCGAGCGAGCCGCCGGGCCGCATCCTCGCGTGCCGACTTGACCATCTCGGCGAACCGCTGGGCCGCCTCCTCGGAATACCCCGAGACGGATCGCTCGACGAGCCGTTCCATCTGCTCGAGCTGGCGCCGCGCGACGCCCTCGAAGCTGGCATGGATCCGTTGGACGGCTTCGCCCTCCTCGTGCTCGATCCGCTCGATCAGCTCTCGCTCGCGGCGGCGCGCCCGCTCCTCGATCTCGTGCAATGCCCGGCGCCGCTCGGCGGCGTGGGCCTCGACCTCTGCGTGGGCGTGCGACAGCACTTCCTCGAGCGCCTTGTCGACGTCGCCGCGTAGCCGTCCGATCGCGGCGCGCTGCTCGTCGCTGTCGGATGCGAGCCGCTCGGCGTCGGCGGCGATCTGGACCTCGACCTCCGCGAGGAGCTGCTGCTGGCGCTGCGAGAGCTCTGCGATGCGCCGCTTCGTCGCTTCCGCGGCCCGGTCGAGATCCTGCGCCCAGCCGGCGAGCCGCTGTCCGACCTGCGCCTGGGTCTGCGTCAGCGACTCCGTCAGCGACGCACCGGCGTCGCGCTCGCGCTCCGCAAAGGTGCGCCGGCGCTCCTCGGCGATCTTGCGCTCCTCCTCGACGAGAAGCGAGATGGAGTCTGCGCGGGCCCGCGCGAGCGTACGCTCGAGCTCGCCGGCCTGCTCGACCGCTTCGCGCTCGACGAGCTCGCGTAGTCGTTGCTCGGCGGCGGCGAGATGCGCGTCGCGGTCGGCGGTATGCGCGAGGGCGCGTGCCAGGAGGAACGCGGCGGTTGCTGCGAGCGCGCACGCGGTGAGCCCGCCCGCGGCGATCGCGACGCCGCGATCGTGGCGCAGCGCGAACCCGATCCAGGCGGCAACGGCGGCGGCGGATTCGAGCGTCGCCGCTGCGACGAGCAGCCAGCGCCGCACGGCGCGGAGACCGGCCCCGGCGAGCACACCTGCCGCGAGAACGACCCCGGCGGCGAAGACAATGTCCGCG
>DATFMW010000023.1:0-4389 GCA_035266765.1 Gaiellaceae bacterium
ACCGCCGACCTCGACGCGCTCGCGACGGCGTCGGCCCAGCTCGGCGGCGGCGCGCCCGAGGAGCACGACGGGCTCGTCGTCCTGCCCAAGCTCGGGCCGACACCGGCCGGCTATCCGCGCCGGCCGGGAGTGGCGAAGAAGCGGCCGCTCGCCTAACCGGCGCGACCGTCCGGGGCTACCGCGACAATGGGTGGTCGTGGCCCGGATCTACGCGATTGCGAATCAGAAGGGCGGTGTCGGCAAGACGACGACCGCCGTGAACCTCGCCGCCTGCCTTGCGGAGGCCGGGGAGCGGGCACTCGTGATCGACCTCGACCCGCAGGCGAACGCCACGTCGGGACTCGGAATGCATGCGAACGGCACCTCGAGCTACGACCTGCTCGACGGCGCGCCGCTCGCCGATCTCGTCAAGCACACGAGCTTCGAGAATCTCGATCTCGTGCCCGCCAAGCCCGATCTTGCGGGCGCCGTCGTCGAGCTCGCCCGCCACGACACCGGCGAGCGCTACCTCGCGCAGGCGCTCGCCTCCGGCACCGACCGGTACGACTTCGTCTTCCTCGACTGCCCGCCGTCGCTCGGCCCGCTGACCGTGAACGCGCTCGCCGCGGCCGACCGCGTCCTCGTGCCGGTCCAGGCCGAGTACTACGCGCTCGAGGGGCTCTCCCAGCTCGTGCAGTCGATCGAGCTGATCCGGCGTCGCCTCAACCCGCGCCTCGGGATCGGCGGCGTCCTGCTGACGATGGTGGACGGCCGCACGCGGCTCGCGCACGACGTCGAGGCCGAGGTGCGGCGGCACTTCGGCGAGCTTGTGTTCAGGACGTCGGTGCCGCGTTCGGTCCGCCTCGCCGAGGCGCCGAGCCATGGGCTGCCGGCGATCGCCTACGACCGCCGCTCCGCCGGAGCCGACGCTTACTGGAAGGTGGCGATGGAGCTTGTCGAGCGCGCCTGAGCAGCCGCAGGCGGCCCGGAGGGGGCTCGGCCGCGGACTCGAGCTGCTGATGGGCGGCACCGGGCCGGCCGACACCGAGCTGCTCGAGCTGCCCGTCGACGCGATCCACCCCAACCCGCGCCAGCCGCGCCGCCGCTTCGAGGCGGAGGCTGCGTCCGGGCTGGCCGAGTCGGTCAAGAGCCAGGGCGTGATCCAGCCGCTGCTCGTCCGGCCGCGCACCGCGGGCGGCTACGAGATCGTCGCCGGCGAGCGCCGCTGGCGGGCCGCGCGCGAGGCGGGCCGGGAGACGGTGCCGGCCGTCGTCCGCGAGACCGACGACCGCGACACGCTTCTGCTCGGCCTCGTCGAGAACGTCGCCCGCGAGCAGCTGACGCCCGTCGAGGAGGCGCGCGCGTACGCGGTCCTGATCGACGAGTTCGCGCTCTCGCTCGGCGATGTCGCCGAGCGGGTCGGCCGCTCGAAGCCGTCTGTCTCGAACCGGATCCGGTTGCTCGAGCTGCCCGACGACGTGCTCGGGATGCTCGAGCGCGGGCAGCTCACCGAGGGCCATGCGCGCGCTGTGCTCGCCGTGCCCGACCACGAGGGCCGCCGCCGGCTCGCCCGCGAGATCGTCCGTCGTGGTCTCTCCGTGCGCGCCGCGGAGCAGCGGGCGAAGTGGGCCGGAGCCCGGCAGCGGCCCCGGGTGCGCTCGACTCCGATCGACCCGGCGCTCGCCGAGCGAGTCCGCAGCGCGTTTGCCAACGTCACGGGCTTTCACGCGAAGGTCGCTGCGGGCCGGGTCGAGCTCGTCTTCGCCGACGAGCACGAGCTCGCCGAGCTCGCCGAGGCGCTCGAGCGCGCCGCGTCCAAGCTGTAGCGTTCGCGGCTAGATTCCGGGCATGAGCGCGGACGCGCCGCTGATCCATGCCCGCGGCCTCGTGAAGACGTTCGGTGGGCTGCGGGCCGTCGACGGGATCGATTTCGAGGTCGCCCGCGGCGAGGCGTTCGGGTTCCTCGGCCCGAACGGCGCCGGCAAGAGCTCGACGATGCGGATGATCGGGTGCGTCTCGCCGCCGAGCGCCGGCACGCTCCGGATCCTCGGTCTCGACCCGGTGCGCGACGGGCCGCTGATCCGTGCGCGGCTCGGCGTCGTCCCGCAACAGGACACGCTGGACACGGAGCTGACCGTGCGCGAGAACGTGCTCATCTACGGCCGCTACTTCGGGCTCTCGCGCGGCGAGGTACGCGAGCGCGCCGAGCGGCTGCTCGACTTCGTCCAGCTCGGCGAGCGCGCGAACGACAAGGTCGAGCCGCTCTCGGGCGGGATGAAGCGGCGCCTGACGATCGCCCGCTCGCTCGTCAACGACCCCGAGCTGCTCCTGCTCGACGAGCCGACGACCGGTCTCGACCCGCAGGCGCGGCACGCCCTCTGGGACAGGCTCTTCCGGCTGAAGCGGCAGGGGGTCACGCTCGTGCTGACGACGCACTACATGGACGAGGCCGAGCAGCTCTGCGACCGGCTCGTGATCATGGACCGCGGCCGGATCGCCGAGGAGGGTTCGCCGGCCGAGCTGATCCGGCGGTTGTCGACCCGCGAGGTGGTCGAGCTCCGCTTCGCCGGCGACCCGCCGGGCGTGGACGCGGCCGACTTCGCCGGCGCCGTGGCGCGCGTCGAGGTGCTTCCGGACCGCGTGCTGCTCTACACGGACGACGGCGACGCGATCGTTCCGGTCGCGCATGAGCGCCTCCAGCCGCAGAGTGTCCTCGTCCGCCGCTCGACGCTCGAGGACGTCTTCCTCCGCCTCACGGGCCGGACGCTCGTCGACTGATGACGTACGCGCTGCGCGCCTACGAGTACTGGCTCTTCTCGTACCGCCGCGTCTGGCGCGGGAGTGTCGTCACGACGGCGCTCAACCCGATCCTCTATCTGAGCGCGCTCGGGCTGGGGCTAGGGAAGCTCGTCAACCGCGGCCCCGGTCTCGGCGTTCCGTATCTCGACTACGTCGCGCCTGGGATCCTCGCTTCGACCGCGATGCTGGTCGGCGCGTTCGAGTCGGCGTATCCGGTGATGAGCGCGATCCGCTGGACGCGCCAGTTCCACGCGATGCTCGCGGCGCCGCTACGGATCCGCGACGTCGTTCTCGGCCACCAGCTCTACGCGGCGAGCCGCGTCGGCCTTGCGGCGGGCTTCTACCTCGTCGTGATCGCGGCGTTCGGCGCCGTCCACTCCTGGCTCGCGGTGCTCGCCTTCCCGGTCGCGATCCTGCTCGGCCTCTCCTTCTCCGCCCCGGTCGCGGCGATGGCCGCCTGGCTGGAACGGGACGAGGGCTTCAACGCGCTCTTCCGCTTCGGTGTCACGCCGATGTTCCTCTTCTCGGGGACGTTCTTCCCGGTGTCCCGGCTGCCGCAGGGACTGCGCGAGCTCGCCTGGGCGACGCCGACGTGGCACGGAGTCGACCTGCTGCGCCACCTGACGCTCGGGACGGCGACGCTCTGGCCCTCGCTCGGGCACGTGGCGTATCTGGCCGCCTGGGTCGCGGCCGGGCTGTGGCTCGCGCAGCGCACGTTCACGAAACGGCTCGTCACGTGACTGCGTATGCGGTGCCGCGGCGGCTTCCTCGTGCGTGGCGGCTCCTGCACACCCGCGGGCACCTGCTCTTCGAGCGGAACCTGATGGTCTACCGCCGCCAGTGGCTGACGCTCCTGAGCGGCTTCTTCGAGCCGCTCTTCTACCTCTTCTCGCTCGGCCTCGGCCTCGGCCACTTCGTCGGTCGCGTGGACGGCGTCTCGTACGCGGCGTACATCGCGCCGGCGCTCCTCGCCTCGTCGGCGATGAACGGCGCCGTCTACGACGGGCTCACGAACGTCTTCTTCAAGTTGCGCTTTGCGAAGGTCTACGACGCGATGCTCGCAACCCCGATCGGGCCGACCGACGTCGCGCTCGGCGAGACGGCGTGGGCGCTCTTCCGCGGGCTGCTCTACTCGACCGGGTTCGTGATCACGGTGGCCTCGCTCGGGCTGATCCACTCCTGGTGGGGCGCGCTCGCCCTGCCGGCGGCGATGGTGATCGGCTTCGGCTTCGCCGGGATCGCGATCGGTGCCTCGACGTTCCTCCGCAGCTGGCAGGACTTCGACCTGGTGCAGCTCGTCCAGTTGCCGATGTTCCTGTTCAGCGCGACGTTCTATCCCCTCAGCGTCTATCCGGTCGCGATCCAGTGGGTCGTCCGCTTCTCGCCGCTCTACCACGCGATCGTGCTGATCCGCTCCTTCACGCTCGGCACGGTCGGCACCGGGAACCTCGTCGACGCGGGCTACCTCGTCCTGCTCGGGTGCGCCGGGATCTGGCTGGCGCGGCGGCGGATGGCCGGGCTGCTCCTCACCTGAGTCGTACGAGCAGAGGAGCGACGCGACGCGGGCGGGGAAGTGGGCGATCCTGGATTCGAACCAGGGACCTCCGCCTT
>DATFMW010000024.1:0-2767 GCA_035266765.1 Gaiellaceae bacterium
CTGACCGGTACCGTCAAGCCATGACATCCCACCGTCCCGACCCCCTGCAGCAGGTCATCGCCCGGGGCATCTCCGCCTTCGAGCGGGAGGACTACCAGGGAGCCCTGGAGATCTTCCAGGGGGTGCTCGCCAAGCACCCCAGCTTCGCCGACCTGCACAACAAGGCCGGCCTCTGCCACGCCATGCTGGGCGAGACGGACTCGGCGCTCATGTCGTTCGAGGCGGCGCTGGCCCTCAACGAGGCCTACGCCGAGGCCCACCTGAACCGGGGCATCGTGCTGAACGACCTGGGGCGCGGAGAGCAAGCGCTCGAGGTCCTCGAGCCGGCGCGCGCCGCCGAGCCGCGCTCCGCCTGGGTGCAGCTCGAGTGCGGCCGAGCGCAGCGCGCCCTCGGTCGCACGTCGGAGGCCGAGCGGACCTTCCGGGCCGCGCTGGACGCGTACCCCGAGCTCGTCCGCGCGCGGCTCTTGCTGGTGCAGGTGCTGATCGACCAGGGCGCCGCACGGGCCGAGGAAGCGCTCGGCTCGCTGCAGCCGCTGCTCGAGGCGCGGCCGGTGCTCGCGTCGGCCGTGCTGCGCGAGGCGGAGGTCCTGACGCTGCTCGGTCGCGAGGCCGAGGCCGAGGCCTGTCTGCGCGGCGCCGTCGCCGATCCAGCGGTGCGGCTCGCGCTGTGCCGCCGGCTCGCCGCGGATCACCGGACGGCCGAGGCCTGGGAGGTGGGCAGCCCGCTCGTCGGCGAAACGAACGACGTCGGCGGACGCACGCTGCTCGCACAGGTCGCGCGCCGTGCCGGCGAACCACTGACCGCTTTGCAGCTCCTCGGGGCCGTGCTGCTCGAGGACCCCACCGACGAAACGGCCCTGGCCGAGCTCACCGAGTTGCTCGAGGACGCCGACGACCTGGCGGAGCGCGTCGTCTCCCGGCGCCTGGCGTCCAAGCCCGGGGATGCCGACACCTGGCGCGAGCTGTTCGAGGACTGCCTGCGCGACGGCAACCCGGCGGCCGTGCTGGCGCGCTTCGAAGCGGTGCCCGAGGCGCTGCGCTCCGACCCGCGCCTGGTGGTGCTGCGCGGTCAAGCCTTGCGACGCGCGAACCGCGCGGCGGAGGCACGCGCGCTGCTCGAACCGCTGAGCGCGGCGGGCGACGCACGCGCGTGCTACGAGGTCGGGCTGCTCGACTACGCCGCGGAACACTACGAGGAAGCGGCGGCGGAGTTCGCGCGGGGTGCGGCCGGCTCCTGGGCCGCGGACGCGTGCTTCAACCGCGGCATCTGCCTCGACCGGCTAGGCAAGTACGCCGAAGCCGCGGACGAATACGCCGCCGCCGCCGCGGCACGACCGGACTTCGCGGAGGCCTGGCTCCAGCTGGGACACGACTGTCGGTTGCGTCTCGGTCAGCCCCGACGGGCGCGCGAGGCCTACCGCCGCTACCTCGACCTCGGCGGCGACGACGCGGAAGTGCGGCGCTACGTGGAATCCGAGCCGTGACCGAGTGGCTGCAAAAGGGCGGGCCGGTCGTCTGGCCGCTGCTGGTGCTCTCGCTGGTCGCGACCACGATCGTCGTCGACCGCGCCCTGTTCTGGGCCCGCGCGCGGCGCGATCCCTCGCGCCTCGAGCGAGTCGCGCGCTCGCGGGGTCTCGAGGTCGCCGAGCGGACGATGGCGCGCGGCATGGTGCTACTCGACACGATCATCACCGTCGCGCCGATGCTCGGGATCCTGGGCACGGTGCTCGGCATCATCGACTCCTTCGAGGTGCTGGCCCAGGACGCGCGTCCGGATCCGATCGGCGTCACCGGCGGCATCGCCGAGGCGCTGATCACGACCGCGCTCGGCCTCGTCGTCGCGCTGTGCGCGGTCCTCCCCTACAACTGGTTCCGCTCGCGCATCGGCGAGGCCCTGACCGACCTGGAGCTCGACCTCGAGCGGGAGGGCGGATCGTGAGGCGCGCCGATCGCTGGAGCCGGGGACCGCGCGTCGAGGTGATGCCGCTGATCGACGTGATGTTCCTGTTGCTGGTCTCGTTCGTCTACTCGGTGGTTGCCATGGTGCGCGCGGACGCGATCCCGGTCGAGCTGCCGCGGATCGACTCGAGCGCGCCGCAGGATCTCGCGGCGGTGCTGGTGCTCACCGTCGATCGCGACGGGACGCTCTTCGCCGGCGGCGAGCAGGTCGACGGCGACGCGCTCGCGGCTCGCGTCAAGCGTCTGCGCTCCGAGGAACCCGGACTCCAGGTGCTCGTCAACGCCGATGCCGACGCCCGCCACGGCGACGTCGCCGCGGCCCTGGATCGCCTGCGCGCGTGCGGGCAGGAACGGGTCCTCCTCGCGGGGATCGCGCACCACGATGGAACGCCGCGCTGAGCTCGCGCTCTCCGCACTGGTCGCGGCTTCGATGCACGTCGCTGCGATCGGCGGCGTCTCACTGCTCGCGAGGCCTGCCGCGACGCCGACATCGTCCGCCGGTCGGGTCCACGACTCCCGTGTGGTGCTGCTCTCCTCGGAGCAGCTGAACGCGATCCTCGACCCGACCCCGAGCGCACCGCGTCCGCGGGAGGCGGCGGCCACGACCCACGACGTCGAGCTCGATCCGCTCACGACGGCGACCGGCTCCGGCGCCGCGCCCGAGTGGACGCCCCTCCCCGCGACGGACGAACCCGTCCGCGCGCTGTCGCTGCGGGTCGTTCGCGCGCCGCGACCGGCCGAGCTCCTCACGCCGCCGGCCGCCGGCTGCGAGTCCGAAGTCGCTACGTCGTCGGACGCGGCGCAG
>DATFMW010000025.1:0-5322 GCA_035266765.1 Gaiellaceae bacterium
CATGTTCGTCGGCTTCAACGTCGCCTTCATGCCGATGCACATGCTCGGGCTGCTCGGGATGCCGCGCCGGATCTGGACGTACCACCACGGCGGCCTCTGGGAGGCGTACAACCTCACCTCCACGATCGGCTCCGGGATCATGTCGATCGGCCTGCTCGTTTTCGTCGCGAACGTCTGGATCGCGCACGTGTCGCGGCGCGGCGTCCGCGCCGGCAACGACCCGTGGCTGGCAGACACGCTCGAGTGGTATGCGGCCTCGCCGCCGCTTCCGCACAACTTCGACTCCGTCCCGTACGTGACGAGCGCCCGGCCGCTGCGCGACCTTCGCCGGCGCCTCGCCGAGGAGCTGCCGTGAGCCGTAGGCTCGACGGAGGCGACCCGGGAGCGGAGGTGCCGGCTTTGCCGGTGCCGGAGCGGGGACTGATCGGGGTCGCGCCGGGGCCCTGGCTGCGCCTGACGGCGCTCGCGGCGGCTGCGGGGACGCTCGTCGCCATCGTCTCGGGTGCCGCCCATCTCGGCACCGCCCACCGGCTGCTCGCGGCGCTCGTGGCGCCGCCGCTCGCCGCGCTCGTCGTGTCCGCCTGGACGGCGCACCGGCCGCTCGTGCCGGCGGCGCTCGCCGCGTCCGCGCTCGTCGCTGCGGCTGCGGCCGCGCCCGGCAGCGGCCTCCACGCGGTGTTCGCCGCCGCGGCGCTTGCCGCGCTCCTCGTCGTCGCCGTGCAGGCCTTCCGCGGCGAGCGGGTGCCGTGGGGCGCGTGGCGCGACTACGTCGCATTGACGAAGCCGCGGATCATGTCGCTGCTGCTCGTGACCGGGTTCTTCGGGATGATCGCCGGCGCGCGCGGCTGGCCGGGCACCGGCCGGGCCGGGGCGGCGATGCTCGGGCTCGCGCTCGCCTGCGGCGGAGCCTCGGCGCTGAACCACGTGCTCGACCGCGACATCGACCCGCTGATGGGCGAGCGCACGAAGGCGCGCCCCGTCGCCTCGGGCCGCGTCGCGCCGAGCCGCGCGCTCGAGTTCGGGCTCGCCCTCTCGGCGTTCTCGTTCGTGCTGCTCGCGAGCGCCGTGAACCTCCTCACCGCCGTGCTCGCGCTCGCCGGCAACCTCTTCTACGTCGTCGTCTACACGCGCTTCCTGAAGCGGACGACGACACAGAACATCGTCATCGGCGGCGCCGCCGGAGCCGTGCCGCCGCTCGTCGGCTGGGCCGCCGCGACCGGGCACCTCGGCATCCCGGCGCTGCTTCTCTTCGCGATCGTCTTCGTCTGGACGCCGCCGCACTTCTGGGCGCTCGCGCTGCTGATCAAGGACAACTACCGGGCGGCGAACGTGCCGATGCTGCCGGTGGTGCGCGGCGATCGCGCGACGGCCCGCCAGATCGTCCTCTACTCGCTCGTCCTCGTCGTGGTGACGCTCGCGCCGTGGGCGTGGGGCGGCGCAGGCCCGCTCTACGTCGTCTGCGCGCTCGCGCTCGGCGCCGTCTTCGTCGGCCTCGCCGAGCGGCTGCGCCGCGACCTCGCGCCGCGCAGCGCCGCGCTTCTCTTCCACTACTCGCTCCTGTACCTCGCGCTGCTCTACGCGGCGCTCGCCCTCGACGCGGTGGTGTAGCGACCCATGACCCCGGATCTCGCCCGCAGGAACGCCCGGCTCGGCTGGCTGCTGTTCGCCCTCTTCTGGGTGTTCTTCGCCGGCACGATCGGCGTCGCGTTCCTGTACCTCGCGTTCGACTAGCGCGGCGTCTCCCAGCGTTGCACCGGAAACCGGCGTCCCTCGACGCCGCACGAACCGGCCGCTCCGCGGCCGGGATGGCCTTCGGCTTTCGCGTGCCCTCGACCCGCGCCGCCCGCTCTCCGTCAGCCGCCCCGCAGTGGCCCTCACCGTCAAGAGCAACAACCATCCGGCCGCGAAGCGGCCGCACGTGCGGCCTCCAACGATCCGCGTTTCCGGTCGAACGGTACGAGAGGCCGCACTAGCGTCCTAGGCGCTGCCGCCGTTTCGGTGTGAGCTTGCGCGGTCGGTGAGCCCCGCGGCCCGGTCGGCGACGTCGAGCGCGCGGCCGGCCTCGCCGGCGGCGCGGAGCATCCGGCTCCAGTTGCGGGAGACGACGCTCGCCTCGCGGTAGCGTCCGGCCTTCTCCAGCGCGTCGGTTGCGGCGTGGAACGAGATCTCAGCCGCAGCGATGTCCCCCGCGGCGGCGCGGCTGCATGCGGCTGCGTAGGCCGCGACTCCGCGGCCGGCAGGGTCGTCCTCGAGGCGGCTCTCGGCCTCCTCGGCCAGCAGCAGCGCCCGCGCCGGGTCGTCCTCGGCGTCGACGATCGCCTCGAGTGCCTGCACCAGGCCGAGCTCGCCGTCGGTTGCCTCGCCCTCGTGCAGGAGCGCCGCCGCCTCGGTGGTCAGGAACCGGGCCGCGTCCGGCTCGCCCTCCCAGACGAGCGCCTGTGCGCAGACGAGCGTCGCCCGGCCGAGCTCGCTCCGGTCGGCCTGCGTCGCGAGCAGCGTCTGTGCGCGCCGCAGCTCCCGGGCCCCTGTCCGGTGCCGTCCGGCGGCCCAGGCCTTCCGGGCGAGTGCGGTCGCCGTTCTCGCGCGGTCGTCCGGCCCGATCGTCCGGAGTGCCGCCGCGACGCGCGCGAGCTCCGTCTGCGCGCCCGCGAGGTCGCCGGCCTCGGTCTCGAGCTCCACTGCGCACGCGAGCAGGAGCACGCGGGCGGTGGCGTCGTCCGGGCCCGGGTCGTCGAGTGCTGCGAGCGCGTTCTGGACGGTCTCGAACGCCGCCGCCCGCCGGCCGAGCGCGAAGCGGGCGCGTGCGAGCCCGGTGTGTGCGTCCGGGTAGCCGGCCGGCGCCGCGACCGGTGACGTCGCCGCCTGCTCGAGCCACTCCGCCGCGGCCGGATGGTCCCCCGCCTCGAGCGCTGCGCGCCCGAGGGCGAGCTCCGTCCGGGTGACGAGATCTTCGTCGCCGCCGGCCCGCGCGTCCTCGCGGAGCGCGAGCAGCTCGGCGCGGGAGTCCTGCGCGCCGGCGCCGAGCCACGGCGCCAGCGCTGCCACGGTGAGGCGCAGCTCCAGCAGGTCCGTCGGCGTGAGGTCGATCCCGGACTCGAGCTGCTCGGGGGTGACGCCGAGCCGGCGGGCGATCGCCCGGATCGCCCGGACCGACGGCCGCCGCGTCGCAGCCTCGAGCCGCGACACGTAGGCGTAGCTCACGCCGCTGCCGGCCGCCAGCTCGCGCTGGGACAGACCGCGATCCTGCCGGAGCCGCCGCAGACGGTCCGCGAACGTCTCGTCCGGGTCGGTGAGCTGGAACGGGGGCGTCGGCGAACTGTCGTCGTCTCGCGGCTGGAGCAGGGCTTCTCCCTCGGTGGCACGGCTCCGCCGGGTGCGGGGCCGTCGACATTTGTGCTCAGGACGAAGAATCCCCGGCACCCGCCGTTGCGGGAAGACCCGCACTGGTGCGTTCTGACAACAGGCGCGCTACGAGACGGTGGGTGCGAGCGCGCCGGCCTCGAGCGTCTCGAGCACGATCGCCGACACCTCTTCGTGCCGGTCGAGTGCCGTGAGCGTCGACACCCAGGCGTGCAGCAACTGCGGGACGAACCGCTTCTCGACGGACATCAGCTCGTAGGCGGTGCGGAACGCCAGCAGCGCTTCGTCGTGCTCCCCGCGGGCCACGAGCCCCTCCGCGAGCGCCCAGTAGGCGCGGCCCCGGGCCGGCTCGTCCTCGGCGAGGAGCTCGATCGCCTCGCTCGCCAGGGTCGTCGCCGCGTCGCCGTCGCCCCGTCGCGCAGCGACGAACGCTTCGATTCGCCGACTTGTAGCCATGTCCTGGGCGTCCACGCTCGCATCTCCCAGGCACTTCGCCTTCTCGAGCGAAGCCTCGGCGGCGTCGAGCTCTCCCACGAGCAGGCCGATGTCGGCGACGAGGAGGTGCATCCGGAGAAGATCCTGCGCGTCCTCGGTGGCTTCGAGCAGGGCGATCGCCCGAGCGGCGTACGCCCGGCCGTGATCCCAATCGCACTCCGTCCAGGCCAGCCGCGCACGCGAGAGGTAGACCCGCACCCGGGTCATGGTGTCGTCCACCCCGTCCGCCACTGCGAGTGCCGACTTCAGCACCTCCTTTGCCCGGCGCAACTCGCCCGAGTCCGCGAGTGCGTAGCTGAGATAGGTCGAGAACCGGACGAAGGCCACGCTGTCACCGCGGTTGCTCGGCTGAACGCTGGCGAGGCACGCTTCGAAAAGTGCCACTGACTCGTCCGCCCGTCCGAGCGCCGCGAGTGACCGGCCCAAGCACAGGTACACCTCGGCTTCGGCGAGCGGCGACACCTGACCGTCGGCGACCAGGCGGGAGAGCTCCCTCTCCGCTGTGACGTGCTCGCCGCGCTCAGATGCGGAACAGCCGATGAGGATCCGGCACCGCCTCGCAACGCCGAAGTCGCCGTCGGCGACTGCCTCGGCATGGAGCGCGCGGAGCTCGTCCACGAGCGTCAGGCGGTCGGCGTGGGCATCCAGGCGGAGGGTCAGCTCGACATCGTCGAGGCGGGCGCGGCGCCGGTCAGCCTCGCTGCCGGTCTCTCCGTGGCGCAGGTACGCGACGCTCACCCCGAGATTGCGGGCGACGGTGCGGAGGAACGCTTCGGTCGCCGTGCGCTCGCCGCGCTCGACCCGAGAGATGTGCGCATGGTCGGCCCCCGGACCCTCGATCTCGCGCTGCGACCTACCCTGCTCGAGCCGCAGGCGCCGGATTCGTGCACCGACATTCTCGGACTCTGGCTGCCCCATCCGGCTTCGAAGCCTGCGTTGCGCGATGCCCGAAGTCAAGCCCCCGTCTGCGGGGCTTCCCGTCGTCCCCCTCACAGCAGAGAATGACAACACTCGCGTGTTGTCACGCTGTCCCTGGAGAGGAGGTGACAGGTATGAGGTATCGGATGGTCCTGCTCATGGTCGCGCTCGCGACCGCGTTCGCGTTCGCGTCGGTCGTCGGTGGAGAGTTCTGGGGCGGCTGAGCCGACCCGTTTGCTCGGGGCGGCGCCTCGCGCCGCCCCGAGCTCTCCTCCGGCGGGTCACGGAGTAGAGTCGGCGCCGTGACGGCGCTCGAGGGAATCTGGCTCGCCCGGCCCGAGCGGCCCGCGGCGGGCGTGCCCGTCGCGGTGAAGGACCTCCTCGACACGGCGGGCCTCGAGACGACGTACGGCTCGGCGATCTTCGCCGGGCACGTGCCTGCGCGGAGCGCCGAGGCGGTGACGCGACTCGAGGCTGCGGGCTACGCGGTGGCGGGCAAGACGAACCTGCACGAGTTCGCGTACGGGATCTCGTCGCAGAACGAGCATT
>DATFMW010000026.1:0-2352 GCA_035266765.1 Gaiellaceae bacterium
CGACGAGGCGGCCCGCTTCGCGCCCAGCCTTCATGTCGAGGCGGTCGCCGACACGCTGGCGAAGTCGGGCCGCACGATCGAGGAGCTCGCCGGAGCCGACGTCGTTGTCACTACCTACACGCTGCTCCGCCTCGACGCCGACGCCTACCACGCGGTCGCGTGGGCCGGCGTCGTGCTCGACGAGGCCCAGTACGTCAAGAACCACCAGGCGAAGACGTACCGCTGCGTCCGCGAGCTCGCCGCGCCGTTCAAGCTCGCGCTCACCGGCACCCCGATGGAGAACAACCTGACCGAGCTGTGGTCGCTGCTTTCGATCACCGCGCCCGGCCTCTTCCCCGACCCGAAACGGTTCGCCGCCGAGTACGCGCGCCCGATCGAGCGCCGCAGCGACCTGGAGCGGCTCGCCCGCTTCCGCCGACGGATCAAGCCGCTCGTCAAGCGCCGCAGCAAAGAGCTCGTCGCCGCCGACCTGCCGGCCAAGCAGGAACAGACGCTCCTCGTCGACCTGCACCCACGCCACCGAAAGCTCTACGACACCTACCTCCAGCGCGAGCGCCAGAAGATCCTCGGCCTGCTTTCCGACTTCGACCGCAACCGCTTCACGATCCTGCGCTCGATCACCCTGCTGCGGCAGCTCAGCCTCCACCCCGGCCTCGTGGACGCGGGCCGCGACGGCGTTCCCTGCGCCAAGCTCGACGCGCTCGTCGAGCAGCTCGGCGACGTCGCCGGCGGCGACCACCGCGCGCTCGTCTTCAGCCAGTTCACCCGCTTTCTCGGCGAGGTGCGTGAGCGCCTCGGGCGAGAGAACATCGGCTCCTGCTACCTCGACGGCCGAACCCGGCAGCGCGAGCGCGTGCTCGAGCGCTTCCGCGCCGGCGACGACCCGGTCTTCCTGATCAGCCTCAAGGCCGGCGGCTTCGGACTCAACCTCACCGAGGCCGACTACTGCTTCCTGCTCGACCCCTGGTGGAACCCCGCAACCGAGAACCAGGCGATCGACCGCATCCACCGCATCGGCCAGACCCGGCCGGTGAACGTCTACCGGCTGATCGCGCGCGACACCATCGAGGAGAAGGTCGTCACACTCGCTCGCCGCAAGGCAGACCTCTTCCGCGGCGTCATGGACGACGGAGACCTCTTCGCCTCCAACCTCACCGCCGACGACATTCGCGGTCTGCTCGAATAGCGGACGACGGCGTCCCGCGCGAGGAAGCCACGGCGACCAGGCAAGGGTTCACCGACGCGCCCGCCGGCGCGGGCGCCGCGGCCAGCGTGTCGACCTTGTGCAGCGAGTTCGCGACGCTTCGAGCGTGCCAGAGCACTGGTCATGTGCGCATGGTGGCGTCCCATCGTCCGGGTGAAATCGTTCGGACGTAGCTCCGCTTGGGCGGGATCTTAGGCTGCGATCACCTCCTCTGCCGTCGACGACTGATCGGGCTCGCTCACCTGTCCGCGCCGCCGCCGGAGTATTGCGGCGGCGGGGCTTCGGCGACGGCGTCGAGAACCGCGAGCAGGTTCGCGGCGACCTTGACCGGACAGCCGTCGAGGAACTCGATCGCCGGAACGCTGCCGTCGGCAGCCGCGTAGTCGACGATGTCCCAGGCCACGGCCCGAGACTACGAAGCGACCCGGGCGCTGCCCCTACGCCGTAGTCTTGCGCCGGCGCCCGGTCGACCGCGGGACGATGCGAACCTCGGCGTCGAGATCCTCCGCGATCGACGCGACCAGCAGTAGCTCCGGGTTGGCGTGCGCCGTGAAGAGCCGGCGGATGCTCGACGGATCGCGGCCGATCCGGCGGGCAAGCTCAGCCTTCGAGAGTCCAGCGGCCTCGCGGAGCTCGTCGAGCTGACGGACCACGGAGTCCACCTGATCGATCTCCCGACGGGCGCGCTTGTACTCGGCCCGGAACTCGGGATCCTCCAGCCGAGACGCCAGCATCCGCTTGTGGTGGCTCGTGTCCAGCCGCTTCGGCACCCGCCGCTCCCTTCTCCAATGGTTCGGCGTGGCATAGCTGCCACACAGAAAGCGTAATATCGATGCCACGGCAAGGCTAACTCGATGAAATTACTCGCCGCAATCCAACCGCCGACAGCAAAAAGGCCCCGTCTCCGGGGCCTTCCGAGTAGCGGGGGCAGGATTTGAACCTGCGACCTCCGGGTTATGAGACGTTTGTTGCTAGATCAGGCAACACGCGCTCCCACATTCTTCCGCCAGCTCAGGTCACCTCAGATCAGGTCAGGTCGGGTCACACAGGCAAAAGTCGAGCCAAAAGTTCCCGCCAGGCCAGACTCTGGGGCCCTAGTCTCCGAGGGCCTCGGCGCGTAGGCGGAGCAGCGGGGCGCTGAGGTCGTC
>DATFMW010000027.1:0-3589 GCA_035266765.1 Gaiellaceae bacterium
AGATCGGCAACCGACTCCAGGTGCATCCCACGAGCGTCACGAGCATCATCGACGGCCTCGAGCGGACCGGACACCTCAAGCGTGTCCCGCATCCGAGCGACCGCCGGACGACGCTCGCAGAGATCACCGGCACGGGCCGCACGGCCGCGGAAGCCGCGACGGACGCGCTGAACGCGGCCCACTTCTGCACGCAGCCGTTCGCCCGGAGCGAGCTCGAGGCGATCGTCGAAGCGCTCGGCCCGCTGCGCGCCGAGGCCGACCGCTCCGCCTGAAGGCCGGGTCGGGCCCGGCAGCCGACAAACCGGCGCGACCTCCACCCCCGTGACGGCGGCGGAGGTCCCGGTCTAGAGTCTCCGTGTGACGCTCTCCGGCCTCTTCGACCTGCGCGGGCAGGTGGCGATCGTCACCGGTGGGGGCGCCGGCCTCGGCAAGGTCTTCGCGGACGCGCTCGCGGAGGCGGGTGCGAACGTCGTCGTCTGCGGGCGCAACGCCGAACGCTGCGAGGAGACCGCCGCCGAGATCGCGAAGACACGCGACGTCCGTGCGATCGGTATGCGCTGCGACGTCCGTTCCGCCGCCGAGATCGAGGCGGTCGTCGAGCGCACGGTAACCGAGCTGGGCTCGATCGACGTGCTCGTCAACAACGCGGGCACCTCGTGGGGCGCGTCGCTCGAGGAGTATCCCCTCGAGGGGTGGCAGAAGGTGATCGACGTGAACCTGACGGGGGTCTTCCAGTTCACGCAGCTCGCCGGCCGCACGATGATCGCGCAGGGTCGGGGAAAGATCGTCAACGTCGCGTCGGTCGCGGCGTTCGGCGGCGCCCCGCCGGAGCTGATGGACGCGGTCGCCTACAACGCATCCAAGGGCGGCGTGGTCGCGTTCACCCGCGACGCCGCCGTCAAGTGGGCCCGCCACGGCATCACGGTCAACGCGATCGCGCCGGGCTGGTTCCCGACCGACATGAGCCAGGCGCTGCTCGAGCGCTCCGGCGACGTCTTCCTCGAGCGGATCCCGCTCGGGCGCTTCGGTGCCCCGAGCGACCTGAAGGGGACCATCGTCTTCCTCGCCGGCCGGGCCTCCGACTTCATCACCGGGCAGACGCTCATCGTCGACGGCGGGCAATCCGCGTCCTGACGGCGTCACCCTTCCGAGCAGGCGCTCCTTCCGATCGTGAGGCGTGCGCCTACGCGCCGGAGCGATCGATGATCTCGATCCGGTAGCCGTCCGGGTCGCGGACGAAGCAGATGAGCGAGCCGCCCTCGCGGACGCGGTACGGCTCCCGCTCGGGCTCGATGCCCTGCCCGGCGAGCTGGCCGAGCGTCGCGGCGAGGTCGTCGACGCCGACGGCGATGTGGCCGTAGGCGGTGCCCAGCTCGTAGGTGCGCCCGTCGTGGTTGAACGTCAGCTCGAGCACCGAGCGCTGGTCGCCCATCGAGTAGAAGTAGTTCGTCGCCTCGCGCTCACCGCCGCGGACGATGTCCATCTCGCTCTCGAACGTGAAGCCGAGCGCCTCGTAGAAGGCGCGGCTCTTCTCCGGATCCGTGATCCGAACCATGGTGTGCAGAAAATTGGCCATGACGCCATCCTGCCAGCTCTCTCCCACTGCGACCGGAAGATGCGTCGGCACCCGTAGGATCACGGCATGCGCATCGGACACCTCGTCCCGGCCGAGCCCGGCTGGAAGGCGGTCTTCAAGGAGCCCGACGGCGGCGAGAGCCAGTCGCGGATCCTGGCCTGGGCGGTCTCAGACGACGGCGACACCGACGACGGCACCGGCATGTTCGGGGTGATCGTCGACCCGTCCGCTCCGTCGCGGATCGTGCGCGCGGCCGACGCCGTCCCGCCGTCCGGAGCCACGTTCAACCGCTACCGCTACGTCGCTCCGGAGCCCCTCGTCGTGCGCGCCCCGGCGCCGGCGCCGGAGTCCGACGACACGGCGGAGCGGTTGGCGAAGGGCCTCCTCAAGCGCAAGCGCTGAGCGGACGGGACACCACGCGATGACCGCCGACGCCGGCCGCCGGCACCACACCGTCACGTTCGCGGTTCTCGCGCTCGGCGGGGTCTCGTACTCGCTGCTGCAGTCGCTCGTCGCGCCGGCGCTGCCGGAGATCGAGCAGGCGCTGCACACGTCCGAGAGCGGCGTCAGCTGGGTGCTCACCGCATACCTGCTCAGCGCGTCGGTCGCGACGCCGGTGCTCGGCCGGCTCGGGGACATGGTCGGGAAGGAGCGGGTGCTCGTGATCGTGCTCGCGCTGCTCTGCGCCGGGACGCTCGTCTCGGCGACCGCGTCGTCGCTGCCGCTGATGCTCGTCGGACGCGTCATCCAGGGGGCGGCCGGCGGGATCTTCCCGCTCGCGTTCGGAATCATCCGCGACGAGTTCCCGCACGACCGGGTCGCGGGCGGGGTCGGCCTCATGTCGGCGCTCCTCGGCGTCGGCGGCGGTGCGGGCGTGATCCTCGCCGGGCCGATCGTCGACAACCTCTCCTACCACTACCTCTTCTGGCTGCCGCTGATCCCGATCGTCGTCGCAACCGTCCTCACGCACGTGCTCGTGCCGGAGTCGCCGATCCGCGTCCCCGGCCGCATCAACTGGACCGGCGCGGCGCTCATGACCGCGGGCCTCGTCGCGGTGCTCGTCGCCGTCAGCAAGACCGGGACCTGGCACTGGCTGACGGCGAAGACGCTCGGGACGATCGCGGCCGGCCTCGTGCTGCTCGTGCTCTGGGTGCGCAGCGAGTCGGCGTCCGAGCAGCCGCTCGTCGACATGCGGATGATGCGGATCCGCGGCGTCTGGACGACGAACGCGGTCGCGCTCCTGCTCGGCTTCGGCATGTACTCCTCGTTCATCCTCGTGCCGCAATTCGTCGAGACACCGTCGAGCCACGGCTACGGGTTCGGCGCGACGGTCACGAGCGCGGGGCTCTTCATGCTGCCGACGACGCTCGCGATGCTCGTCTTCGGCGCGCAGACCGGCCGTCTCGAGCGGCGGTTCGGGTCGAAACCGCCGCTGCTCGCCGGGGGGATCGCGAGCTTCGCGTCGTTCCTCATGCTCTCGCTCGCCCACGGCGCGCAATGGGAGATCTACGTCGCGATGCTCCTGCTCGGAACCGGCATCGGGCTCGCCTTCGCAGCGATGGCGAACCTGATCATCGAGAACGTCGGCCCCGGCGAGACGGGCGTCGCGACCGGCATGAACACCGTCACACGGACGATCGGCGGCGCCTTCGGCGGCGCGGCGACCGCCTCGCTCCTCGCGGCGACGATCGACCCGGGCGGCGTCTATCCGACCGCGCACGGCTACACCGAGGCGTTCGGGTTGTGCGCCGCGGCGCTCGTGCTCGGCGTCGTCGTCGGTCTCGCGATCCCGCCGCGGCGGCCCGAAGAGGCGTTCGGGCCGCACGCCGTCGGCGACCTCGAGTCGGCGCCCGCCGGCGCGGACGCCGGCTAGTGCGGCCTCTCGTACCGTTCGACCGGAAACGCGGATCTTCGGAGGCCGCACGTGCGGCCGCTTCGCGGCCGGATGGTTGTTGCTCTTGACGGTGAGGGCCACTGCGGGACGGCTGACGGAGAGCGGGCGGCACGGGCCGA
>DATFMW010000028.1:0-2133 GCA_035266765.1 Gaiellaceae bacterium
CACCGCCGAAGAGCCCGTCACCGCCGAGGAGCCCGCCGTCGCCGAGACCCCCGTCGCCTCCGCCGCCCCGGCCGTCGTCGAGCAGCCGGTCGCTCCCGAGCGTGCGGCCGTCATCGTCGAGCAGGCGCCCGACGAGCCGGCCTCGACGATCGCGGAGGCCGAGGACGCGGGCCGGCTCGTGCGCACGCTGTTCGACCAGGCGGCGCCGTTCGCGGACAAGCTGTCCGAGACACTCGAGCGCACGAGCATCGGACGGCGACTCGCCGATGCCGGCATGAACAGCCGGCTCGCCCGCGAGGTCGTCGCCGAAGCCGAGACGGAGCTGCGCGCGTTCAACCCGCTGCAGCCGTTCGAGGAACAGGTACGAACCGCGCTCGCGCGGCGCATCCGGGTCGCCCGCGCGGCGCGCAAGAAGCGGCGCGTGATCGCGCTCGTCGGCCCACCCGGAGCCGGCAAGACCCTGACCACCGCGCGGCTCTGCCACGTGTACGGCGGAGACGCGAGACATCCGGTGGCCGCGCTCAGCCTCCAGCCGGTGCGCGAAGCGTTCCTGCTCGCCGAGCACACCCGTTCGCTCGACGTCCAGCTCGCCGCCGCGGACGAGGCCCGGGTGCTCGAGGTCGAGCTCGAGAAGCTCGACGGGGCCGAGTTGCTCATCGTCGACACCCCGGGCGTGGAGCCCGGCGACGACGACCGCCTGCGCGCCCTCGGCTGCCTGCTCGAGCTCGTCGGCGCGGACGAGACGCACCTGCTCGTGCCCGCCGCACTCGACGCGGCGCGCGTACGGACGCTCGTGGAGGCGTTCTCCTCGACCGTCGGCGCGAACCGGATCCTGATCACGCACCTCGACGGCCCGGGCAACGCCACCGCCGCCGTCTCCGCGTCGATCGACAACCGCCTGCCGATTTCCTTCACCGCCACGGGGGCGAGCTGGGGTCTACGCCCGGCCGACCCCCAGCACCTCGCGGAGCTCGTCGTCCGATGACACCGCGTCCCGAGATCAGCCAGCTCGTGCTCGTCCACACCGACGACTTCGAGACAGCGTTGCACTCGCGCGTCGAGGACATACCGCCGGGACAGCTTTCGATTGCGTACCCGTCCGACGGACAGACGGACTACGAACTCCCGGTCGGAACCGAGCTGCAACTCGAATGGCTTGTCGGTCGCGGCCTCGGCACCGTCGACGCCGTCGTCGTCGGGCGGAGGAACCTCGGCGTCCCCACGCTCACGGTCGACTTCGTCTCGGAGCCGACGGTGAACCAGCGGCGCGAGCATGCGCGCGCCGATCTCGTCCTCGACGTCGAGGTCTGGCCCGACGCCGACTGCGAGGAGCCGGTGACCGGGGTGACCCTCGACATCAGCGCCGGCGGGATGCGCGCGGCACTCGCGACGCCCCTCGAGCCGGACTCGATCGTCCGCTTCGCGGTCGCCCTGCCGGACGGCGACCCGCTCGAAGGCCTCGTCCGGGTGATCGAGCAGCGCGAAGACTGCGTCGCGTGCGAGTTCCACGACATCGTCTTCGCCGACCGCGAGCGCATCGTCCGTGCGGTCTTCGCCTCGTATCGCCGCGACGCGTCGGTCCGGAGGCCCAGTTGACGACCACGCAGGCACCGCCGTTGATCGCGCCCAAGGACGACCCGCGGGCCGCGGCCGGGATCCGCCGCGCGAAGGCCATGTGCGGCCTCGGCGGCTTCGCGATCGCCGGCCTCTCCGCCTACATGCACGGAGACGTCTTCTTCACCGCAGGCGAGCGAGCCCTCGGCGGCGGCATTGCCGGCTATCTGCTCGGCTGGGGCGTCGCCCTCGCGGTGTGGCGCCGGATCCTGCAGGCCGAGACGCACCAGGCACTCGAGCTGCTGCGGTCGCGGTCGACTCCCGACGAGACACCTGAGACGTGAGCGCGATCCCGCCGATCGAACCGGCCCTGCCGGCGCATTCCGTCAACCGCCTGCGCCGCCGCGAGTCCGACGAGGAGCGCGAGCGCCGCTTCGACGAGCCAGAGGGCGAGGAGCAGGAGCCGGGCGACGACGGCGAGGAGGGCGACGACCGCCCCCACGTCGACGTCCGCGCCTAGCGCGGCGTCTCCCAACGCTGCACCGGAAACCGGCGTCCCTCGACGCCGCACGTGGCCCG
>DATFMW010000029.1:0-3749 GCA_035266765.1 Gaiellaceae bacterium
GTCGGCGACGCCGTCGAGCGAGTTGCGCATCGGATTCGGCGGCGGCGGCAGCGGCAGCGTCGAGCCGGCGAGCGCGCCCGACCCGAGCGGCGACGGCTCCGCCTGCCCGGCGGCGAACGCGAACCGGGCCCGGTCGCGCTCCAGCATCTCGAGCCAGGCGAGCAGATGATGGCCGAGCGTCACGGGCTGGGCCCGCTGCAGGTGCGTGTACCCGGGCATCGGCGTCGACGCCTCGCGCTCCGCCTGCTCGAGCACGGCGCCCGCGAACCCCCGCAGCGCGGCGTCCGCCTCGGCGCAGGCATCGACGACGTACAGCCGCACGGCGGCGGCGACCTGGTCGTTGCGCGACCGGCCCGCATGGATCTTCCGGCCCACGGGACCGAGGAGGCGCTCGATGGCGCTGTGGATGTCCTCGTCTTCGACGAGGACGAGGTCGAGCGTCAGCTCGTGCAAACGCTCCTCGACCTGCCGAAGCTCGTCCGCGGTCAGGTACCCGGCCGCGTGCAGTCGCTGCGCGTGGACGAGCGTGCCCTGCACGTCGTACGGGAGCAGCTCGTCGTCGGGCGCACGCAGGAAGTCCCAGACCTCGGGTGCGAGCCCGGTGCCGCCGACGCGCCCGGCCCAGAGCGTCACGTGCCGGCCTCGAGCGAGAGCGCAGGCGAGTCGAGCCGGAGGTGCCGGTGCCGCCGCAGCATCTGCCGCGAGTCGGCGATGTCGTTGATCTGCACCGCGAGCTGGCCGATCCGGTCGCCGGCGGTGAACGCGGTCGCGCTCCGCTCCATGCTCAGCCGCTCCGGGTCGTAGGTGACGCCGTCGCCCCGCGTGTCGAGGATCGTGTAGTCGTCGCCGCGCCGCAGCTCGAGCGTCACCTCGCCGGTCACGACCGCGGCCACCCAGCGCTGCAGCGAGTCGCGCAGCATCAGCGCCTGCGTGTCGAACCAGCGACCCTCGTAGAGGAGCCGGCCGAGCTTCCGCCCGTCGACCGTGTAGCGCTCGAGCGTCGCCTCGTTGTGGGTCGCGGTCAGCAGCCGCTCGTACGCGATGTGGAGAAGGGCCATGCCGGGTGCCTCGTAGATGCCGCGGCTCTTCGCCTCGATCACGCGGTTCTCGATCTGGTCGGACATGCCGAGCCCGTGGCGCCCGCCGATCGCGTTCGCCGTCCGGATCAGCTCGACCGGGTCGGCGATCCGGACGCCGTCGATCGCGACCGGGGTGCCCTCCTCGAAGGCGATCGTCACCGTCTCGGGCTGGATGTCGGCGCCGTTCCAGTGGGCGACGCCCATGATCGGGTCGACGATCTTCATGCTCGTCGCGAGCAGCTCGAGATCCTTCGCCTCGTGCGTCGCGCCGAGCAGGTTCGCGTCGGTCGAGTACGCCTTCTCGACGGAGCCCGAGTGCGGGAGCCCGCGCTCGAGGAGCCACTCGCTCATCTCCTTGCGGCCGCCGAGCTGCGAGACGAACGCCTCGTCGAGCCACGGCTTGTAGATCCGCAGGGCCTCGTTGGCGAGCAGCCCGTAGCGGTAGA
Organism: Gaiellaceae bacterium; assembly: GCA_035266765.1. Taxonomy (GTDB): domain Bacteria; phylum Actinomycetota; class Thermoleophilia; order Gaiellales; family Gaiellaceae; genus Palsa-739. The sequence continues at coordinate 1,526 of DATFMW010000029.1, forward strand.
AGCGCTCGATGTCGTTGCCCTTGTACGTCGAGCCGTCGCCCCAGATGTCGACCCCGTGCTCGGCCATCGCGCGCACGAGCAGCGTGCCGGTGACCGCGCGGCCGAGCGGCGTCGTGTTGAAGTAGCGCCGGCCGGCGGTCTGGATGTGGAAGGCGCCACACTGGAGGGCGGCGAGCCCCTCGCGGGCGAGCGCATCCTTGCAGTCGACGAGCACCGCGTCCTCGGCGCCGAACTGGCGCGCCTTCGCCGGCACCGACTCGATGTCCGGCTCGTCGTACTGGCCGAGGTCGGCGGTGAACGCGTACGGGACGGCGCCGTTCTCGCGCATCCACGCGAGCGCGCAGCTCGTGTCGAGGCCGCCCGAGAACGCGATGCCGACCCGCTCGCCGACGGGCAGTGCGGCCAGGATCCGGCCCCCGGGCGGATTCACGGCGACGTTCATGCGACCCCCTGCAGCCGCTGCGTCCGGATCTCCTCGGCGAGTTGCGCGCCGGTGGCCGGCTCGCGCGCGACGAGGATGACGGTTTTCTCGCCGGCGATCGTGCCCGCGATGTGCGGGTGCCGGGCGACGTCGCAGGCCTCGGCGAACGGGCTCGCATATCCGTGCGGGGTCGTGACGACGACGAGGTTGCCGCTCGCTTCGACCGAGAGCGCCCACTGCGCGACCGCGGCCGAGAGCGCGTCGACGAGCTGCTCCTCGGCCGCCTCCGGCGGCGCGTAGACGAGCTGCCCGCCGCCGTTGCGGATCTTGATCAGCCCGAGCTCGTGGATGTCGCGCGAGACCGTGGTCTGGACGACCTCGTGGCCCTCGCTGCGCAGCGCGTCGGCGAGCTCGGCCTGGGTCGAGATGCGCCGCTCGTTGACGAGGCGCAGGATCGCCCCGTGCCGTTCGGCCCTGTTCATACGGTTACCTCCGTGAGAATCGCGAGCGCCCGGTCGACGTCCTCCGCGGAGGCGACGAGCGGGGGCGCGAGGCGCAGGACGTTCGCGCCCGAGGTCAGGCAGACGAGGCCGGCCTCGAGCGCCGCGGCCACGATCGGCGCGGCCGGGCCGGTGAGCTCGGCGCCGACGAGCAGGCCGGAGCCGCGCACCTCGACGACGCCGGGCAGCGAGCCGAGTCCGTCGGCGAGCCGCTTGCCGTTCGCGCGGACATTCGCCAGAAGCGTCTCGTCGATCGTGTCGCAGACCGCCGCGGCGGCGGCACAGACGACGGGGTTGCCGCCGAAGGTCGAGGCGTGGTCGCCGACGGCGAAGCCGGCCGGCGCGTCGTCGGCGACGAGCAGGCACCCGATCGGGAGCCCGTTCGCGAGCCCCTTCGCGAGCGTCACGAGGTGCGGGCGGACGCCGAGGCCTTCCCAGGCGAAGAACGTGCCGGTGCGGCCGACGCCGGTCTGCACCTCGTCGAAGGCCAGGAGCGCGCCGAGCTCGACGGCGAGCGCAGCCGCGGCCGCAACGAACGCGGGATCGAGCGGGATCACGCCGCCCTCGCCGAGCACCGGCTCGAGCAGGATCAGGCCGACGTCGTCGGAGGCCGCGGCGTGCAGCGAGTCGACGTCGTTCGGGACGGCGAAGCGAGGCCCCGGCAGGAGCGGCTCGAATCCGGCCCGCTTGCCGGGCTGGCCGGTGACGGCGAGCGCCCCGGTCGTCCGTCCGTGGAAGCTCTGCTCGAGCGCGATCACGCCCGGCTTGCCGGTCGCCTTGCGCGCGTACTTGAGCGCGGCCTCGTTCGCCTCGGCGCCGGAGTTGCAGAAGAACGCGTGCGCGCCGAGGCCGGATGCGCCGGCGGCGAACCGCTCCGACAGCCGCCCCGCGAGCGCCGCCGCGGGCTCGGTGCCGTAGAGGTTCGAGACGTGCCAGAGCCGGTCGAGCTGCGCGTGCGCGGCGGCGAGCGGCGCGGGATGGCGGTGTCCGAGCCCGACGACGGCGATCCCGGAGGCGAAGTCGAGGTACTCGCGGCCGGCGTCGTCCGTGAGGTGGACACCGTCGCCGGAGACGAAGGTCACCCGCGGCTGCGGGTAGACCGGAAGCAGCGCACCCTCGAGCAGGGCGCTCATGCGACCACCGCCGTGGCGCCGATCTCGGCCGCGAGCCCGTGCCGCGCCGCGCGGACGGCGGCGAGGAGCTTGGGGACGATGCCGCCGTCGAAGCTGCCCGCGCCGATCAGCGACTCGGCATCCTCGGCGTGGATCGAGCTCAGCAGCCGGCCGTCGTGGAAGACGCCGGG
>DATFMW010000030.1:0-2643 GCA_035266765.1 Gaiellaceae bacterium
CCTCGACCTCGGCGTCGGTCGCACCGTCGTCCCGCTCGGGCCGGTCCGCCGCCGGATCGCCGCCCCGCCCGAGACGGTCTTCGACGTGATCGCCTCGCCGTACCTCGGCCGCACGCCGCGCGCGCTCGCCGGCAAGCTCGACGTCTGGGAGCGCGGCAGCGACATGGTGCTCGCCGCGCACCGGACACCGACGCGGTTCGGCGAGACGACGACGCTCGAGACGGTTCGGTTCGAGCGGCCGCACCGGATCGACTTCCGGCTCGTCCGCGGGCCGGTGCCACACGTCGCCGAGTCGTTCCTGCTCGAACCGGACGGCGAGGACACCGCCTTCACGTGGGAGGGCGAGCTCGGTACCGACCTCTGGGAGCTCGGCGCCTGGTGGGGCCGCCTCGTCGCGGCCCGCTGGCGCGCCGCCGTCGAGCACTCGCTCGCGGGCATCGCCGCCGAGTCCGAGCGCCGCACCACGTAGCCGCCCACCGTCGGCGATGTCCGTGCCGCGCCCGACATGCGCGGCACGCGACGTCGGGCCTCCGAGTCACGGGAGCCGGCGAGGCCGGCTCCCGCTCATCTGCAAGCCGGAAAGCGCAGCGAAGCGGAGCGGGGCGAAGCAGCGACGACTAAAAGAGGTCGTTCTCGCTGCGGAAGCCCGCCACGGGCCCGTTCATGATCTGCGAGAAGCGGATCACGGTGACGATGTCGTCGACGCGCACGTCACGGTTGTAGAGCTGGCCGAGGAACGTCGCCATCTCCTCGGTGTGACGGATCTCCGGGTTGTCGTGCTCGATCTCACGCGGCGAGAGCTCACCGAGGGTCTTCACCTCGACCTTGTCGATCACCGCGTCGAAGATCCGCTCGCGCGCGCTGTACCGGACGCCGCAGAGCACCTGTACGACCATGCCCTTCCGGTACTTCCCGGACTTGTCGCCGAGCCTGATCGTCGCCGACTTCCTGCCGGAGCGCAGCTGGTCGGCCACCATCGGGGAGTAGAAGTTCAGCGCGTACATCGGCTCGGGGGGCTCCATCTGCTGGGCGGGCGGTCAGGCGGGCGAATCATAGGGGACGACCCGCTGGACGTGGGCGGTCGTCAGATCGGCCGGACGCGTGCAGCCGAGCAGTGCGAGCCCGCGCCGCGTCTCCTCCCGCAGGAGCTCGAGGACGTGCCGTGCCCCGTCCTCGCCGGCCGCTGCGAGGCCGTACAGGACCGGCCTGCCGACGAGCACCGCGCGTGCGCCGAGAGCGACCGCCTTGAGCACGTCGCTGCCGCGCCGCACGCCGCCGTCCATCAGCACCGGCACTCGGCCGGCGACCGCGTCCACGACCTCCGGGAGCGCGTCGAGGGTCGCCGCGACGGAGTCGAGCTGGCGGCCGCCGTGGTTCGAGACGACGACCGCGGCAGCGCCGTGCTCGACCGCGAGCAGCGCGTCCTCAGCGGTCAGGAGCCCCTTGACGACCACGGGTAGGCCGGAACGGCTCGCGAGCCACTCGACGTCGCGCCACGACACCGACGCCGAGACCGGCACGTAGGCGATGCCGCCTGCCCGGGCGGACTCGTCGTTCGAGGCGTACGGCAGCGGCACGTCGGGCGGGATCCGGAAGCCGAGCCGGAGGTCGCGCTCGCGCCGGCCCCAGAACGGCGTGTCGACGGTGAGCACGACCGCCGAGTAGCCGCAGTCCGCGGCCTCGTCGAGGTGCGCCTCGGTGCGGCCGCGGTCGGTGAGGATGTAGACCTGCTGCCAGCGCGGCGCGGCCGGTGCCGCGGCCGCGATCTCGTCGTGGCGGCGCGTCGTGATCGTCGAGACGCACATCAGCGTTCCCGCGCCGGCGGCCGCCCGCGCGGCGGCGAGCTCGCCGTCGGGCGTGAGCAGGCCGTGCAGCGCCGTGGGCGCGACGAGCACCGGCATCGAGACAGTCGTCCCGAGCACCTCCGTCTCGGTCGAGACGGCGGCGACGTCGACGAGCATGCGGGGGCGGAACTGCCAGCGTGAGAACGCGCCGCGGTTCGCGCGGAGCGTCACCTCGTCCTCGGCGCCGCCCGCGAAGTAGCACCACACCTCGGGTGCGATCCGTTCCTCGGCGATTCGCTCGTAGTCGGCGACGCAGACGGGCTGCATGCCTGCCGACCCTACTAGAGGCCTGGTCGACCCTCGAGCGAAAGCGCTCGTGCGCCGTCGGCGGAAAACGCGCGCAGCGCGGTCGGGTTCTGCCAGACCCGGACCCGGCCGAGCGGGTTGGCACTTGCGGGTCCGGAGTGCCAGTCCTACAATGGCCCGGCACTCTCGAAGGGAGAGTGCCAAGGAAGGTGCCATAACGGTTGTAGTCAGGAGGCATTTGCATGAACCTGAAGCCGCTTGGTGACCGCCTGATCGTCGAGGTCCTCGAGGAAGAGGAAACGACGACGAGCGGCATCGTGCTTCCGGACACGGCGAAGGAGAAGCCGCAGCGCGGTCGTGTCCTTGCTGTTGGCCCGGGTGCCCGGGACGACAATGGCAAGTTCGTCGCGATGGATTTGGAGGAGGGCGACGAGATCGTCTTTTCCAAGTACGGCGGTACCGAGATCAAGGTCGGTGTCGATGAGTACCTGATCCTGCGCGAGTCGGATGTGCTCGCGAAGGTGGTCGGTGTGCCGGCTGGCGCGAAGGCCTA
>DATFMW010000031.1:0-5991 GCA_035266765.1 Gaiellaceae bacterium
CGGCTCGACCGCGACCGAGATCTGCGCCTCGCGCCTGCTCGCGCCGTACTTCGGCTCCTCGACGGTCGTCTGGGCGAACGTGATCGGGCTCGTGCTCGCGGCGCTCTCGCTCGGCTACTGGCTCGGGGGCCGCCTCGCCGACCGGCGGCCCGAGCAGGCGGTGCTCGGGCGCGTCGTCGTCGCGGCCGGCGTGCTCGTCGCGGTCGTGCCCTTCGCAGCCCGCCCGCTCCTCGACGTGACCGTGCGCGGGCTCGACCAGGTCTCGGTCGGCGCGGTGGTCGGCTCCTTCGCCGCCTCGCTCCTGCTGTTCGCACCCCCGGTTGTGCTGCTCGGGACGGCGGCGCCGTTCGCGATCCGGCTCTCGGTCACCGCCGTCGAGCAGGCGGGCTCCGCGGCGGGACGCCTGTACGCGCTCTCGACGCTCGGCAGCATCGCCGGAGTCTTCGTGCCCGCGCTCGTGACGATCCCGCTCGTCGGGACGGAGCGGACGCTCGTCGGCACCGCCGCCGTCGTCGCGCTCGCGGGCGCGCTCCAGCTCGCGCCGCTGTGGTTCGCGGCTCCGGTCGCCGCGGCCGCGCTCCTCGCGGTTCCGCCCGGGGCGGTCAAGGCGACGGCCGGACTCCTCTACGAGACGGAATCCCGCTACCAGTACGTCCAGGTCGTCCAGAACGGCCCGGAGCGCGACCTGTATCTGAACGAGGGGATCGTGCGGCACTCCGAGTGGCGGCCCGACACGGTGCTCACCGGCGACGAATGGGACATGTTCCTCGCCGTGCCGCCGCTCCTCGGCCGGCCGGTGCGGAGCGTCGCGATCCTCGGCAACGCCGGCGGCACGACCGCGCGCGCGTACGGCGTCTTCTACCCGCGGGCGCAGATCGACGGCGTCGAGATCGACCCGGCCGTGAGCGCGGCCGCCCGCCGCTACATGGGGCTCGGGAAGATCCGGGCGCTGCACGTGATCACCGCGGACGCGCGCCCATTCCTGCGCCGGACGCAGAAGCGCTACGACCTCATCTTCGTCGATGCCTACCGCCAGCCGTACGTGCCGTTCTACCTCGCCACGCAGGAGTTCTTCCGGCTCGTGCGCGACCGGTTGCGTCCGGGCGGGATCGTCGCGTTGAACGTCGCCACCGTCCCGGGCGACCACCGCCTGGCGCGCGACATCGCGGGCACGCTGCGCACCGTCTTCCCGCAGGTGCTGACCTGGCAGGCGCTGAAGCTGAACCAGCTCGTGCTCGGCTTCACGCGGCCGCTTCCGGCCGGGCGCCTCGCAGGCGCGCCCGCGCGCACGCCGGCCCGGATCCGCTCTCTCACGCGCCTGCTCGCCGCGCAGGCGCGGCCTGCCGCGCCGAGCGGCGACCCGTGGACGGACGATCGCGCGCCCGTCGAGTGGGTGACCGACCGGATGATCCTCGACTTCGCCGTCCGCGGCGACACCCGTAACGAGCGGCTCCTGCCGACGGCGCCGTGATGGAGCTCCTGCGCGGCGACGGGGACGTTCGCGTGGTCGGGCACCGCGGCGCGGCTGCGCTCGCGCCTGGAAACAGCCTCGCCGCGATCGAGGCGGCGGCCGCCCACGGTGCCGGCGCGGTCGAGCTCGACGTGGTCTTCGGCCCCGGCGGCGGGCTTCTGCTCGCTCACGACCCGGCGGTCCTGGACGGAGCACCGTCGCTCGACGACGGGCTCGCGCTCGCCGCACGGCTCGGGCTCGCCGTCCAGCTCGACCTGAAGGCGCCGGGCGTCGAGGCGGGCGCGGCCGCGGCTCTCCGCCGGCACACGCTGCTCGAGCGGAGCTTCGTCAGCTCGCCGCTCCTGCCGGTGCTCGCCGAGCTGCGCAGTCTCGAGCCGGCCCTGGCCCGGGCGCTCACGTACCCGGACGACCGCTACGGCGTCTCCCACAGGTGGGCGTTGCGCCCGATGGTCCGGCCGGGGCTCGCGCTGATGCGCGTGCTGCTCCCGCGCCGGATCGCGGCCTGGCTCCAGGAGGCGGATGCGCACGCGGCGACGCTCAACGCGGCGGTGGTGACGCGGGCCGCGGTTGCCGCCTGCCATGCCTTCGGCGCGGCGGTCTACGTCTGGACGGTGAACGACGCCGCGCTCGCGCGAACCCTCGTCGAAATGGGCGCCGACGGTATCATCACCGACGATCCGCGGCTTCCCGTCCCGGCTCGGCCATGCTGAAACGTGCTGGACTCGTCCTCTGTGTCGCGCTCGTCTGCGCCCTCGGCGCCGGCGCCGTGTCGGCCCGTGCCGACGGGACGCCCCCGCCGACCGAGACGACCCCCGTGGCGACGATCGCGGCAGGCATCGTGCTCGGCCCCGTCGCCGTCGGAGGCATGACCGCCGGGCGGGCGATCGGCGCGGTGACCCGGGCGTACGCACGGCCGGTCGTCCTGCGGGTGGGCGCGACGACGGTCACCGCGTCCCCGGCACGATTCCGGACGAGCGTCCCGGCCGAGGCTGCGGTCGCGAAGGCGCTCACCGTGGCGCCCGGGACCGTGCTCGGCCTGCGCGCCGAGATCGACCGCACTCTCGTCCGCTCCTGGGTCGCGAAGCTCGCGCGACGCCTCGACCGCAAGGCCGTGGACTCGCGCCTCCTGCTCCGGCACCTGAAGCCGTACGTGACACGGTCCCGGTCCGGGCTCGTCGTCCGGCAGACGGCGACCGCCGCGGCCCTCGCGAGCGCACTCGTGCACGGGACACGCGCGCCGATCGCGGTGCCGACGAAGACCTTGCTGCCGAAGCTGACGCCGCCCGGGATCGGGCCCGTGATCGTGATCTCCCGCGGCGAGAACCGGCTCTCGCTCTACGACGGCAGGACGCTCGTCCGCACATTCGGAGTCGCGACCGGCCAGACGACCTATCCGACGCCGCTCGGCCGCTTCCAGATCGTCGCGAAGTGGCGCGACCCGTGGTGGTACCCGCCGAACTCGCCGTGGGCGAAGGGCGAGAAAGCCGTGCCGCCCGGCCCCGGCAACCCGCTCGGCACCCGGTGGATGGGCATCAGCTCGCCGGGCGTCGGCATCCACGGCACGCCGGAGGACGGGTCGATCGGCTACTCGGTCTCGCACGGCTGCATCCGCATGCACATCCCGCAGGCGGAGTGGCTCTTCGACCACGTCACCGTCGGCACCCCGGTCTGGATCGTCCGCGCGTGAGCCTCGTCCGTCTGAGGCGCGTCGCGCAGGCGCTCGCGGTCGTCGGCGTGGCCGTGCTCGCCGGTGTGCTCGGCTGGCGGCTGACGCACCAGGCACATCCGCCTGCGGTCGGCGGGCCCGCGCCCACGTTCTCGCTCCCGCGGCTCGTCGGTCACGACAGGGTGTCGCTCGCCTCCTTGCGCGGCAAGACGGTCGTGCTGAACTTCTGGGCCTCGTGGTGCGATCCGTGCAAGCGCGAGGCGGCGACGCTCGAGCAGATCTCCCGCACGTACCGGAGCCGCGGCGTCGTCGTCCTCGGCGTCGACACCGGCGACGACGTGCGCTCCGACGCGCAGCGCTTCGTGCGGGCGCACGGGATCACGTACCCGGTCCTCTGGGACGCGAACGCGCTCGTCGCGGGCAATCGCTACGGCGTCGCGAACCTCCCCGTGACCTACGTCGTCGACCCGAGAGGACGGCTCGTCGGGACGCGCGTGCTCGGCCCGATCAACGAGAAGAGCTTCAACGACGCGTTCCTCCGCAACCTCGACGCGGCGATCCGCTCGTGACGCGGACGCTGAAACTCGGTGGCCAGGTCGTCGCGGTCGCCTGCGTCGTCGCGCTGCTCGTCCTGCTCCTCTGGCGCCTGACCCACCAGCAGCACGCGCCGAAGGTCGGTGCCGCGGCTCCCGGGTTCACGCTGCATCGGCTCTCGGGCAACGGGAGCATCGATCTCGCGTCGCTGCGCGGGAAGGTCGTGGTGCTCAACTTCTGGGCCTCCTGGTGCGTGCCCTGCAAGGCCGAGGCGGCGAAGCTCGAGCAGGCGTGGCTCCGGTACCGCAACCGCGGCGTCGTCTTCGTCGGCGTCGACTACCACGACGTCACGAACGACGGTCGCCGCTTCGTCGCCGCGCACACGTTGAGCTTCCCGATGGTGCAGGACGGCTCGGGCGACGTGACGTCGGGCCGCTACGGGATCACCGCGGTGCCCGAGACGTACGTCGTCGGGCGCGACGGGAAGATCGTCCTGCACATCCCCGGGCCGATCACCGGCGCGGCGGCGGAAGCGCGCTTCCGGGCCGCCCTGAAGACGGCGATCGGCTCGTGACGCGCCGCGTCCTCGCCGTCGCCGTCGCCGCGCTCGCGCTCGCCGGGCCGGCGGCCGCGGCGTGCGCCCATCCGAAGACCTCGCTCGCCTACCTCGAGGGGCAGGTGATGTGCCCGACCTGTCACACGACGCTCGATCAGTCGGAGGCGCCAGCCGCGCGGGCCATCGAGGCGCAGATCAGCCGCCGGATCGCGCAGTGCTGGACGGCCCGCCAGATCGAGGACGAGCTCGTCGCGAACTTCGGCGCGGGCATCCTCGCGGCGCCGCCGCACACGGGGTTCGACCTGCTCGCGTGGTGGCTGCCGCTCGGCGGCGTCCTGGCCGGCGCGGCGATCCTCGGCTTCGGTGTGTGGCGCTGGAGCCGCTCGCGGGAGGCCGAGCCGGCGCCGGTCCCGTCCGGGCTCGACGACGAGACGGAACGCAAGCTCGACGACCTGCTCTCGCGTCTCGACTGATGGGTACGCGCCTCGTCGTCTCGTTCGTGGCCGGCTTCGCGTCGGTCGTCACGCCGTGCGTGCTCCCGCTCGTGCCCGGCTACCTCTCCGCGCTCTCGAGCGTCGAGGCCGGGCGGCTCGGCGAGCGCGGCGCGACCCGGCGCGTCGTCGTCTCCAGCATCCCGTTCATCCTCGGCTTCACGGTCATCTTCGTCATCCTCGGCGCGGGCGCGGCGGCGATCGGAGGAGTGCTGTCCGCCTCGGCGCAGACCGACGTCGCGGGTTTCGTGCTCGTCGTGCTCGGGCTCGCGTTCGTCGGCCTGCTGCCCGTGCCGGAGCGCCTGCTCGCGCCGGGGCTGATCGGCGGCGCGCGCCGGCGCGGCTCCGGCGTCCTGCTCGGCGGCGCGTTCGCCGTGTGCGCCGCCCCGTGCATCGGCACCGTGCTCGCCGCCGTGCTCGTGCTCGCGAGCGACACCGGCACCGTGCTGAAGGGCGCCGTGCTCCTCGCCGCCTACGCGCTCGGGCTCGGCGTCGCGTTCATCCTCGCCGGGATCGCGTTCGCGCGCGCGATGGGCGCGTTCCGCTGGCTGCGCGACCGCTACGTCGTGATCCAGGTCGCGAGCGGCGTGACCCTCGTCGCGCTCGGCCTGCTCCTCTTCTTCCACCGCGACTGGTGGCTCCACGTGGCGCTGAACCGCGCTCTCGAAGCGGTCGGCCTGACGAAGCCCTGATCCGCGCCAAGTAACACGTTGTCACTTGCGGAGATGCCGGGGAATCCGTGGAGCCCGGCGCCCTCGCCGGACACCTGGTAACACGTTGTCACGTGGTCTACGAGGAGAGCTCGCGCGCGCGGGTGAGGAGGGCCGCGTCGGCCGCTTCCTGCCGCTCGCGTGCCGCAGCGCTCCAGCGATCGTGCTCGGCGAGTGATACCTCGATCCCGTCGAGCATCGCGTCCATCGCGGCTTCGGAGGACGAGCCCGCCTGTTTGCGCGCGGCGGCGCACGCGGCGGGATCGAGTGCCGCCTTCAACGCCGCATCGTCGAGCGACACCGGCCTGCCGATCGCAGCCTCGGACGCCGCTGCGAGGCGTGCCGGCGTCAGCTCCGACGGCGGTTCGCCTGCCTCGACGAGGTCGCGCACCGCGCGCCCCACGACCTTGTGGGCACTGCGATAGTCGAGCTCGCCGCCCAGGGCGATGACGTCGGCGACGTCGGCGGCCGTGACGAAGCTCGCGCGCGCGATCTGCTCGAAGCGCTCGAGCCGCAGCTCGATGCCGTCGAGCACCGACGCGGTGAGCCGGGCGATCGCGACC